>PLSN01000400.1 GCA_003165135.1 Bacteroidota bacterium | reverse complement strand
AAAAGAACTGAAAATATCCTAAAACCAAGAGGATTTTCGGTTAATTAAGCATTTATTGGGGAATGTCCATCAGCCTTTTAGCAATGATTTTCATATCATCTGTTTCAAACGATAAAAAAGTAATATCCTTAGTTTCCTTGATTGCCAAACTATGATCATAGGCCTTGTCATAGTATCTGAGTGAGATACGCGCCACCTCGGCAAAATTTCTTTCTTCCAGATTTCGTAGCGCGTCTTTCATAGCCTCATTGCCCAACCGGCGCTCGATTCTTCTGATGGCATCTTCCAGCCCTTCTGCAGGCATTTCACCATAGTCTTTTACCAGTCGCTTTACACGCACCTCAAGCGGAATATCTATGACTATCAGTGGTGACTTCACCATATTTGCCCATAGATCATTTGTGATAGAGCATTTGCCAATATTCTTGCTTTCATCTTCCAGCCAGATAGTCCGGCTGAGGTCGAGTTTGGACATCTCGAGATGCAGGTCATTTTCAAACTGCTCGGAGCTCGGCTGCGGCAGCTCGCCCAGCGCACCAAATGAAGAACCTTTATGATGGGCCAGCCCTTCGAGGTCTAGTATCTGCTCGCCACGGGCGCGTAGCTGATGCAGCAACTCAGTTTTGCCACTGCCCGTCCTGCCGCCGATGATAATGTATTTACCTTGTGTGCCCAGTGCTTCTATTACCAGATTGCGATAGGCTTTATAGCCACTTTTTAAGGTATAGACCTCATAGCCCATCGTATCAAAAAGCCATGCCATAGAGCCGGAGCGCATACCGCCCCGCCAGCAGTGCACGAATATCTTATTCTCTTTGGCCAGCGGTTTGACGAAACGCACGAAGTCTGCCATCTTTGGCCCGACTATCTCCAGACCCGCTTCAATGGCCTCGTTTCTGCCTGTTTGTACATATATGGTCCCGATCTTTGCACGCTCTTCGTCATTGAACAAAGGCAGATTGATAGCATGAGGGATGTGCCCTTTATTAAATTCTCTGGGTGAACGCACATCGATCGTGAGATGGCCTTTTGATAAGGTGAGAAACTCAATAATGTCAAGCGGCTTACTCATAGGCTGTACTATTTTGTTCAACCCTCAAAGGGGTCCAAACCCTTTGAGGGTTTACAATGCAGTAAAGCACAAAGGAGGCCGTTATTCCCCCTTTACAAAGGGGGCAAGGGGGATTTTGTTTCATAGGCTGCCGCTGTGAAGATATTTCTTTGTAAAACTGTAGAGGTTGAACCCCTTTTTCTGATAGGAATTTTTCAGATCGTCGTACAGGGCTTTATGATCGAAGCCTTTCATCTTATTTTTCTTAATGATTTTAAAAGCTTTGTCAGCTAGTAGCATGATCTTACGCTCCTGATTCGTTGATGATGTTTTGGCAGATGTAAATGCCTCTATCAGTTCTTTGACGCCTTTGCCTTCGGTAGCAATGGTTTTGAGCACCGGAATGTTTTCTTTGCCATTGATATGGAGCTGTGTTGAGAGAAAATTAAGCATGGCCTCGGCATCAGGGCGGTCAGATTTATTGACCACATAGATATCTGCTATCTCCATCAGTCCTGCTTTCATGGCCTGTATCGAGTCTCCACCCTCAGGCACGAGCACGAGCACAGTCGTGTCTGCCAGTCCGGCTATTTCGACCTCACTTTGCCCAACGCCCACTGTCTCTATAAAGATATAATCAAAAAGATAAGAACTCATCACTTCTACTATCTCAATGATCTTATCATTCAGGCCGCCGAGCGAGCCACGGGTAGCCAGAGAACGGATAAAAAGGTTGGGATCATTGAAATGTGCTGTCATCCGCAGCCTGTCGCCCAGAACAGCGCCGAGGTTGAATGGCGACGAAGGATCGACCAGTATCAGACCTATTTTTTTGTCATCATCCAATAAATGTCCGATCACGGCGTTCAGAAGCGTACTTTTGCCTGCACCCGGAGGACCGGTGAACCCGATCACGGGAATATCAGCAGGCCGCAGGGACTCTAATATCTGCTCAAAACCGTCTGCTTCGTTCTCTACCAGTGAGATAGTTCGAGCCAGAGTTTTAAAATCGGGTATGAAGGTTGTATTTTGCGCTTGCATTCGTTTACCGAAAATAGAAAATAGTTGGAGCAAACCACAGGCTTAAAAAATCTCCTGCCCTCCGGGCGAAACCAATGGATGGTATATATATCATGTCTGATGGTGTTTGCGGGATTCTCGAGTTATCGTCTGGTCATCAGTTTTGGGGTGNNCATCCTCACAGGGCTGCTGGCGGCTGATATCAGGCAAACAGCGGCTATCTATCTGCGCTGCCCTGTATATTATATCAACACGGTTTTTTTTCTGGTGATCCTGCTATCAGGACTCAATTCTACTGATAAAGCACAATGGCTGACCTTTCTCCAGATCAAGATCCCGTTTTTAATATTGCCGTTTGTTTTCTGTGGCTATACATTTTTTGACAGGGCATTTTTCAATAAGCTGTTATTGCTGTTTGCCGCCTGTATGTTTGTCAGTGCCGCATGTGTCATGACCAATTATGCAGTTCACTATGAGGAGATCACTCAAAGGATACTGAGCGGCAGTATCATCCCAGTGCCTTTTTCGCATATACGGTATACCCTCATGCTGGTGTTCTCATTTTTCTCATTGATATGGCTATGGGAACAGCGTATCGTAGAGAGACGGTTTATCTTGCTTATTCCGGCACTGTTCTTTTTTATAGTGATACACGTGCTGTCCTCGCGTAGTGCATGGCTGGCGCTATATGCAGGCTTATTGTTTTATTTCATAGTGTATATCTACCGGAGCAGAAGGTACCTCACTGGTTTGCTGATGCTGGCTACCATAATTGTTTTGCCTTTTTTATTGTATCAGGTGATACCTAGTTTTCACAATAAAATAGGCTATACGAGATATAGCACACAGCAATATAAAGAAGGCCGTATAGATGACTTTTCGGATGCTATGCGTTTCACATCATGGAGCGTGGGTATAGAGATCATCCACCAGTATCCATGGACTGGTACCGGCGCAGGCGATCTGCTGGCAGAATCAAAGAGAGTATCGAAGGAGCTATTCCCGAATATGACAAATGATGATGACCGAAAGATGCCCCACAATGAATTTATCTGGATATGGGCGGCTACAGGCATTTTTGGCCTGATCGCATACTGTGCGGCTTTCCTGTATCCTTTCATAGCAGGTATACGCTACCGGAATTGGCTTTTTGGTTTGCTGGCTATCATCTTCTTTACTTCCTTTCTCACTGAGTATACCCTGGAGGAGCAGATAGGCAGTACATTCTATCTGGTGTTTTTGCTTATCTTTCTTACTCATTTCAACTATCAAACTGCCAATGACTAAGATCACTGCACTCATCATCACACTCAATGAGGAGAAGCATATAGGCGCTTGCATAGACTCAGTCAAGGGTGTGGTAAATGAAGTGCTGGTAGTAAATTCTTTCTCTACTGATAAAACAAAAATGATAGCTGAAGCACAAGGGGCGAAGGTGATAGAATATGATTTTTTAGGTTTCGGCCCGCAAAGGAATCTGGGTGCTGGATATGCCTCGAATG
>PLSN01000454.1 GCA_003165135.1 Bacteroidota bacterium | reverse complement strand
CAGCCAAAGATGTCCAGAAAGGTCGAGTCGGGAATTATAAGCGTATAAGAGGATCTTTCGACTTGTGGGTAATCGATCGAGATTTTTCGTTTTGTCTTTAGACTGAGAACGTAAGCTACAGTGTCTTTTTTTGAAGACGAATCCTTGGTTATAACAAGGCTTTTATTTTTATCTAGACTGTCCACAGGCCGGGAAAGATTTAAAATAATTGGTTTAAAAGGGCTCAGGATCGTCTTAATATAGGTTTTCTTTCCTGTGGAATCTGATTTAAATGATTGTGATTCAATTGAAAGAGCATATTTAATATTGTTATTTATTGAATCCTTATTATAGGTTTTAAGATCCAGCGTCGTCGAATCAGAAATAGTGTCATTAACCACCAAAGAAAGGTGCATTTTTTTATCGTAAATTGATGAATACCAATATATTATGCTATCTTTTCGATCACTTATCTCCACAATGTCCTTATTTGATAAGAGGTCAGAATTGAGTTTTATATTTTTAATAGGTGCATTGTATGAGATAATGATCTTGCCCGGAGAGACACTCATTGCATCGGTAAATTTTGGTCTGTTATTTACAGAAAGGAAAACAGAGAGACTTACTTTTGCTTTAGATGAATCAACAACTCGCACTGTGCTATCCAGGAATCCGATCAACTCATCTGATTGATCATACATATAGTTGAGGTTTTGATCTTTTAATGCAAAGACATTATAGGTGCCGGAGTGGATATTATTGATCGTAAAGGCACCGTTTTTATCTGACTTGGCAAAATAAAAGGGCCGGNNTGTCTACTGAGCCCGGTTCGGCTATATTGCTCACTGTACCCGATATGCTTGCCGTATCCAAAACCGGCCCGGTAGCAAAAACGTAAGTGAAATTTTTCAGTATATTTCCTTCGTTTATATCCTTTATCGCATCACCGAAATTGATCGTATAGGTCGTACTATCTTTCAGTTTTGATTTAAAAGTGATAGTAACTGTCTTACCATCTACCATCATTTTAGGTTTTTTATCCATCGGAGGTGAGATAATGATCTCTTTGGGGTCTAAAGTTTGTTGGATAAATTCTGAAAAATGTAGCTTGATCTTTTCACTTTTAAAGTTCAAGGTCTTGTTGGCTGGTTCGGCGAGTTTTAGTTTAGGGGGTATGCTATCCCGTTTGCCCCCGGATGGCGGGCGCTCATCAGCGCATGAGGAGACCATTAATAATCCTGCAGGAATAAAATTAGGAGCTATCTCAAATAGGGTGAATCGTAACAATGCCAACAGTAGCAATGAGACTGTTATTAATCGAGATTTTCCGGTTTTTGAGATCACTATATTGTTTTTGGTTAGGCTTATCGACCCATATGCACCATCAAGACAGCTATATCAGAAGGCGAAACCCCACTGATACGCTGCGCCTGACCCAATGATGATGGTTTGATTTTAGTTAATTTCTGCCTGGCTTCGATAGAAAGGGATTTTA
Organism: Bacteroidota bacterium; assembly: GCA_003165135.1. Classification (GTDB taxonomy): domain Bacteria; phylum Bacteroidota; class Bacteroidia; order Chitinophagales; family LD1; genus UBA1941. The sequence continues at coordinate 6,162 of PLSN01000454.1, read as the reverse complement.
GCTGGCTATAATCAAAATTTGTTTCAAGCCGGATCTCTTCCAGTTTCTGCATTTTATTGGCTACTTCCATTTCTTTCTCGATATAGCCTTCATATTTTAGTTCTATCTCTGCTGATTCTATCACTTCCTTGCTGTATTTCGAAAGGAGGCTTTTTAGTTCAGGTATCCCGGTAGCTAAAAGCTCCAACCCTACATGAGGTCTGGCCAGTACCTTATCCAGTTTCATTTTTTGACGCATATCCGCGCTTCCTACACCTGCGAGCAGGCTATTTACATCTTCAGGAGCTACGCTATAACTACTTACGAACTCAGATATGGCTTTGATCGCGGTCTTTTTAGTATTTAATGCCTCTATTCGCTCATCATCTGCCAAGCCTATCTTATGGCCTAGCTCGGTCAGGCGCAGGTCGGCATTGTCCTGGCGGAGCAGGATACGATATTCTGCCCTGCTGGTAAACATCCTATATGGTTCTTCTGTACCCTTATTGATCAAGTCATCTACCAGTACACCAATGTAGGCATCATTTCGCTTCAGAATGAGCGGTTCAAGCTCTTTAGCGGCATTGTGAGCATTGATACCAGCTATCAAACCCTGACATGCTGCTTCTTCATAGCCTGTAGTGCCGTTTATTTGCCCAGCGAAGAACAAGTTTTTGACCAGTTTAGTTTCCAGTGTTTGTCCCAACTGGGTAGGGGGGAAATAATCATACTCTATAGCGTAGCCGGGGCGAAACATTCGCATATTCTCAAATCCGGCTACTTCTCTGAGAGCTTTGAACTGGACATCCTCTGGTAGTGAGGTCGAAAAGCCATTGACATAGATCTCTACAGTATCCCATCCTTCCGGCTCGATAAAGAGCTGATGAGATTCCTTTTCAGAAAACCGATCGATCTTATCTTCTACTGAAGGGCAATATCTTGGCCCAAGGCCTTTGATCCTGCCCGAAAACATAGGTGATTTATCAAAACCAGTTCTCAGAATGTCATGGACCTTTTGGTTCGTGTGAGTGATCCAGCAGCATCTTTGGGTAGTGGGTACCTTGGTTTGTTTATAGGAAAACCTAGCTATTTCAGCATCGCCTTCTTGTACTTCCATTTTGGTATAGTCTAGGCTTCTGCCATCAATACGGGGAGGTGTGCCGGTTTTCATCCTGCCAGCCTCGAATCCTAGTTGGACTAGTTGCTCAGTAATGCCGTGTGCAGCTTTCTCGCCTGCCCTGCCCCCACCAAAGTTCTTTTCTCCGATATGAATAAGGCCATTCAGAAAGGTACCGTTGGTTAGTACAACAGATTTTGCTTTTATCTCAAGCCCCATTGAGGTCCTGATACCTTTTACTATACCGTCTTTGACTATCAGGCCGCCGACCATTTCCTGCCAGAAATCGACATTCGGGGTTTGTTCCAGCATTTTGCGCCATTCAGCAGCGAACATCATTCTGTCATTTTGTGTACGGGGGCTCCACATTGCTGGCCCTTTTGAGCGATTCAACATTCTAAACTGGATCATGCTCACATCTGAGACTATACCTGAGTAGCCACCCATGGCGTCTATTTCGCGTACGATCTGGCCTTTGGCTATGCCTCCCATGGCAGGATTGCAGCTCATTTGGGCTATGGTCTGCATATTCATGGTGACAAGGAGCACACTAGAGCCCATATTGGCAGCAGCAGCAGCAGCCTCGCAGCCAGCATGGCCGGCACCCACTACTATGACATCATATTCTTTAAACATTGGGTGGCAAAGTTAAGCAAAATGCGGCATCAGAATTTGCAGAAAGGGAGAATTATAAGAATATAACAAGATGGATGCAATGCGTTTGTTCCACGTGGAACAAGTGGATTCGTTGCTGACTAGTAGAGATGCAAAATCTTGCGTCTCTATAGAAGCATTTGTTCCACGTGGAACAAATCTTATTAATAGGCCTATGTGAAATTGGAAACCCCGCTGTGCTTGCTTTGGGAACCATTATGCACAAATCAACAATCACTTAGATAACAGCATGTGAAGAAATGATTAATCACGGCGACTCAAGGTATAAAATATGGACTTTAGAAAAATTGTTAGCATAGCTATGTGATCATGAAAGCATCATGGATCTTAATAGTGAGAGGTTTTTGCACAAATCAACATATGCTAAAAGCACAGTAGGTGGAAAGAAAATCAGAAGAAGAGGATGATAGCTCTTTTTATGCGTTCGAAACCAGGGATAATACTATTGCCTGACCCCATCCAGCCATGCTTTTCTCATGCGAAGTTGTTCAGCATTGGCTGGAGAAGTGAAATCTATAGTGTTGTAAAGCCTAACTTCAGATTTGAAGGCTTTGGTCTTGAGCGTTTTTTTGACGGCTTTGCCTTTTGCTGATTTGCGAAGAACACTAATTGTGACCTTGTCGCCTTCTTTTACTGTCCTAAGCCAATCCTGTCTGTACATCCTAAACCCCATAGCTGAGACCTTCTTGCCATTTACTTTTTCTATCTCATCTCCTACCTGGTATCCCAATGCCTTGCCAAAATCGTTCATGTTTTTCACTCCGGTCACTACTAATCCGTGTGTTGCAGGATTATAGCCCAGCTCGCATTGTCCAAAAGAAAAAGCCTTTTCCTTGTCGACCCGAGTATAGTTTACACCGGCATAGGCTAACACCTCCTCAAAAGGTAATGGTTTGCCTCCTATCACATAATCATCAAAAAAAGCCTTGATCTCAGGATATGTCAATGACACGATCTTTGGTNNTTGAAAGCTTTATCCTTGCCATAAGATTTGGCAAGGTCCTGTATCAGTTCCATCAGGCCGTATTTGCCGTTTGACAGATGGAGCAGCTTCAGGTCAAGGCACATGGAGATCAGCATGCCCTTTGCATACACATTGTTATACTGGTCTTTGTATTTGTCCAGACAGCCTTTGCTCAGTTCGGTAAAAGACAACGAATCATTGAACCCGAACATGGCCTCATTCATTTTTTCCTTGATGACGTCCAGATATTGCTGCTGAGAGATAAGTCCATAGCGTACCTGAACCAGGTGGGCGTGATATTCTGTGGAACCTTCGTACAGCCACAGATGCTCACTCATTTTAGGATTATCAAAGTCAAAATTGGCGATCTCTTCGGAGTGGATATTGAGCGGGGTCACGATGTGAAAGAATTCGTGCGATGCCACGTCACGCACAGTCTGTGCAATGCCGGAATTATTTCCATCGATGAGAAAATACATCGATCCATATGAATGCTCCAATGCTCCAAATCCTCCCGTGATCGGATCATGATCGCTGAGGTAAATGAGAAAAGAATAATTCTTGACAGGAAGTTTGCCCCCAAGGTATTTGCCCTGGTCCTGAAGCAGTGTGTCGAGCACTATTGCGATAGCCCTTGCATTTGCTTTTTTGGAAGGAGAATAGACAGAGATCAGGATATCGCTTTCGCCGACATGAATATGTGCTGTATCAGGACGAGTATATAGGATCGGATTGTCCACTACTTCATTGTAAGTGCTCGTTTGATAAATGTCCTTTGTAGTGGTTGGGTTGTGACTGATCAGCGATGTGCTGCCATAGAATGAAGGCTGATGTGTGACATTTATTTCAAAAGGCTGCTTGGTATGATTTCTGAAATATCCGAAAATCGTATGCAGATTGAGTAAGTAGCAAGTGTCTGCTTCAAGATCCGTGCCTGCAGGTTCGAATATTGGATTGCCTTTGATCTTTGGGCGATAAGTATCGTTGACCTTGTAGGTGATCTTCGCGAGGGTGGTACTATTGCTGATCTCCCAGCTGTTTGTATCAATTCGGGTCACAGAGAGCGGATTGCCGGAGGCATCATAAGCTTTGAAATCTTCCACAAAGCGACCGAAATCATAAATGGAATAAGTGCCCGGAACGATCTTCGGCAGGCTGAAAACGATTTTGCTCTCGGTGAGCTGTGGCGGGATCAGTTCCACGGCGAGACGGCGGTCAGATACTTTAGTGAGGTCTATAGAATAATGATAAGTATTATCAAGTGCAAATGTGNNTTTGTATTTAAGCCCCCTTTAGGGGGTTTGGGGGTTATAGTTTTCTAAGTTTATCCCAGAGCTCAGGCAGTTTTTTTATGATGGCAATTTGGCGTGCAGCGCGGTTTATCTCATCGGCAGGAGTACCGAGATATGTTTTGCCGCCTTCGAGAGATTTGGCAGATGCAGAGCTACCCAGTAGTACAGCACGATCGCCCACGGAAATATTTTTACTCAGAGATGATTTGCCGTATAGCGTTACAAAGTTTCCGATGCGAACATTGCCCGCTATGCCGACCTGTGCACAGATGATACAGTTCTCTCCGATAGTACTATCATGTCCTATATGTACCTGACTGTCGAGCTTCGTTCCTTTTCCTATTATAGTATCTGCTGATACACCGGCGTCTATGGTGCAGCCGCTGCCGATCTCTACGTTATCATGTATTACCGCGCGGCCTGCAGTATGCATTTTGTCGTAGTGAGTGCCTCGGCCTTTGTAGTAGAATGCATCGCCGCCGATAGTAGTATTGCCATGAATGATGACATTATCGCCGATCTCGGAATAAGCATAAATAGTCACATTAGGATAAATGATGCAGTTCTTTCCGATGGTCACATTCTCTCCGACGAAAGCATTTGGATAAATGACAGAGCCAGCGCCGATCTTAGCGCTGCGGGCGACTGGTGCATTGGAAACTAAAGTCGGCTGAAGCACTGTAGCGAGGGCATTGTATGCTATGAAAGGATCGACATTGTACAGCAGTGTTTTTCCTGTAGGCGCATCCATTTTTTTATTGATGAAAATAAAAGTGGCGGCAGAATTGAGAGCGAGAGAATAGTATTTCTCATGATCTACGAAAGTAATGTCGCCAGCGACGACATTGTGTATCTCATTGAGGCCTGTCACTGATCCGTCTGCGTCTCCGATGATCTCGGACTGTGTCTGTAGCGCAATATCCCTGACAGGAATGGGCTGTAAAAACTTCATGCTGCATTGATAAATAAGGCGGCAATTTAGGTAAAAAATGCAAGTATCACAGGCTAGCCTAAATAAATACAAATATCACAGAGGTCGAGAGAATAAGGAGAAGCAGCCAAGAGAATACAGAGTTGAATCGGCGTTATAGTCTCTGTGTTCTCAATGTATTTCTCTATACCTCCGTGAACTCTGTGATACAGGCTGTTTGCGATTGCCCCTAAAAAATTCCTACATTTGGCGTCTCAATAATAAAAATGAAAAACACAGCGCTCACACACATTCACCAGTCGCTCGGGGCCAAGATGGCAGAGTTCGCAGGATACAATATGCCCATCTCATACAGCGGTATCAATGCCGAGCACAATCAGGTGCGCAATAGTGTGGGAGTATTTGATGTATCGCATATGGGTGAGTTTATGCTGCGTGGGCCCAAGGCGCTCGACCTGATACAGCGCGTGACCAGCAATGATGCATCAAAACTCACTGACGGCAAGATACAGTACTCATGCCTGCCCAATGATAAAGGCGGTATAGTAGATGACCTGCTCGTCTATCGCCAGGGGCCTGAGGAATACTATCTCGTGGTCAATGCATCCAACATCGACAAAGACTGGAACTGGATCAGCAAGCATAATACAGAAGGCGTGGAAATGTCAAATCAAAGTGACAGTACCAGCCTGCTCGCAGTACAGGGACCAAACGCTATCAAGGTGCTCCAGAAGCTGACAGATGTTGATCTCAGCGCGATACCATACTACGCTTTCACTGTCGGGACGCTAGCAGGTATATCAAATGTCGTCATCTCCAATACCGGTTATACAGGTGCGGGAGGGTTCGAACTCTATGTACCAAATGCAGAAGCAGAGAAACTCTGGTATGCGGTATTTCAAGCAGGCGAAGAATACGGCATACTACCTACCGGCCTCGCATGTCGTGATACGCTGCGTCTGGAGAAAGCATTCTGCCTGTATGGTAATGACATTGACGACACGACCTCGCCGATAGAAGCCGGGCTGGGCTGGATCACTAAGTTCACCAAGCAATTCACCAACTCAGAATACCATAAGCACCTGAAGGAAACAGGCGTGAGCAAAAAGCTCGTCGGTATCGAGATGATAGATCGCGGCATACCACGCCAGCACTATAAGATCAAGGACGCCGCAGGCAATGAGATCGGCGAGATCACCTCAGG
>PLSN01000519.1 GCA_003165135.1 Bacteroidota bacterium | reverse complement strand
CAATCACATAGCGCGCATTACCGAAGGATGTATCCCTGTTTCTGAAGCCCTCCATGAGCTGCTCGCCGAGGTATTTATTGGCATCATCTGTCATGACCACGTGCCTGTCAGCTGTAGCCTTGATAGCTATAGCATGCAGTTCATCGGGGGTGAAATCATCAAAGTGGAAATAGTTACCTATACGTGATTTCAGTCCGGGATTTGATTTGAGGAAGTTCTCCATTTCCTTAGGGTAGCCGGCATACATGATGGCGATGTCCTTTGTGCCGTCGCTCATTTCTTTGATCAGCACTTCGATGGCCTCTTTGCCGAAATCTATTGAATCATCACCTTCGCGTGATAGCGCATATGCCTCATCGATAAAGAGTATCCCGCCTTTGGCTTCTTCGAGTGCCTTCTTGACCTTAGGCGCAGTCTGGCCTATATATTCACCTATCAGGTGCGAGCGGTCCACTTCTTTCACATGACCTTTGCTCAGCAGGCCCATAGATTTATATATCTGTCCGAGGCGTTTGACCACAGTGGTCTTACCGGTACCGGGATTGCCAATAAAGACAGCATGAAGGTTGATCGTATCTGTATCATTGAAGCCGCGTTCCTGTCTTATCTTTATAAAATTCAGATAGGAGATGTGGTCCTTGACCTCTTTTTTGAGTTCTTCCAGGCCCACGAGTTCATCGAGCTTCATCACCTGCATTTCGAGTGATTCTTCAGGTTCTGCAGGGGTGACCGTGTTAGCTATCAGGGCGTGTGGTACATATTCTATATCGACATCGCCTTCTACATCCTCATCACCGGTCTCCATATGGAGTATGGCTATCACACAGTCCATAAAGGTGATCTCAAGGCGGTAGTTGTTGTCCTTCCATGTGCCGGGTATGTCGTTCCCCCATCCTTCATTGAAGACGATGGGCTCATTGGCTGTGAGTGCAGTTACCTTTCTGAATCGCTCTATTCGGGCCTTGAGCAGACCTGATGAATTGTACCAATTGAATACGATCTCACAGTTCCATGCCTTTGGCAGCTTATTGATAGCGGTAAACTCGATATACAGATACTGGGTAGTGTCAATGTTTATCTTCTTTAGATAGACCTTCGGGTCAAGATTGACGGCATTATAATCTCCCGTAAAGAAGCGGATGCTTTTGATATCAAAGTATGGATTGCTTTGCAGTGAAACTCTGCCAGCATCCTCAATGTGAAAGGACTTCGTACCGACCAGTTCACCTTCTATGTATGCCTCCCAGCTATATTCGCCTTCCATCCAGAAAGATCCCGGGGTGGCCGTGCCCCAACCTTTATTTACATAGACCACGTTTTCGTCCAGACGTATTTTTCGTTTTTCTTCCTGATTGCATATCTCACGTTTATCGCCTGTATCCGTATGTGCGAAAGCCTTGAGGCAGATAGTGGCATCCCAGTCGGCCTCGTCAAACATTTTATTGTAAAAAGCCAACTCAGCAGATACATACGTCAATTCACTCTTGTCATAGACGGTACGGTACTCGCGCGTGCGGTTTGCCAGCCACTCATCTGATGCAAAGATCTTCAGCGTTTTAAATTTATAATTCTTCATGGCTTCGCTTTAATGTTTAGACTCAATAGGTACAGAAAGGTTGCAAATAGATATACGAAACAAATGCCAAAATGGCTTTACTATGACTATTCGGCAATTATGTCCGAAAATCATACCTATTATTCGGTTTTTTTAAGAGAAATATCCACAACTGTTTTCAACGGCAGGCAACGCTATAGATTTAAAAGTCGACTTATGATTGTCATATTTACTGATTTGCAGAATTACAGATTTCCTGATACCATTGTAATAATTACATTTACCGTATGATAGTAATAACGGGAGCAGCGGGATTTATTGCCTCAAATCTGGTCAAAGCACTGGTGAAAAATTCACTGACCGATCTGCTGCTGGTAGATCATTTCCCTACTGACAAATATTCACCGAAGTCTGATAATATCTCCGATTTCGCCGATATCCTTAAGATGGACCGGGATGTTTTTCCTGAGTGGTTTACCGAACATGCGGACGAGGTGTCATTTGTATTTCATCTTGGTGCACGTACTGACACTACTGAGTTTGATTTCCGGGTATTGGACTCATTGAACCTGTCGTATTCAATGACCCTTTGGGAAATTTGCACTGTCAAGCAGATACCTCTGCTTTATGCTTCATCTGCTGCTACCTATGGCATAGGCGATCAGGGTTTCGATGATGATGAAAGCAAAATACCTTTGTTGACACCGCTCAACCCTTATGGATTATCCAAACAGTTGTTTGATGCACAGGTGATCTGTCAGCAGGAGCAGCCACCATTCTGGGCAGGACTTAAATTCTTTAATGTTTATGGTCCTTATGAAGCGCATAAAGGTAGGATGGCATCAGTGGTTTTCCACGCTTTCAATCAGATACGGGAAACAGGCAAGCTGAAACTATTCAGATCGCATAATCCGAATTTCAAGGACGGCGAGCAACTGCGCGACTTTATTTATATAGATGATGTGATAAATATCTGCCTTTATATGTATCATAATCGCCCTGCCAATGGTATTTATAACGTCGGAACAGGAAAAGCAAGAAGTTTCAATGATCTGGGCAAAGCGGTCTTTAAGTCGATGGGACAGCCTGAAAATATCGAATACATACCCATACCGGAGGATATCCGTGACAAATACCAGTATTTTACAGAGGCTACTATGTCTAAACTCACTAAAACAGGATATAAAAGCGAATTTCTTAGCCTTGAGCAAGGGGTGGAGAAATATGTCGGGTTTTTGAAAACTGTCTAGCTTCCCGCTTTCTGACAATTCCATGACAATTGTCATGCATGTATACCACATTCCTTTAGTTTATTTGCAGTCACAATTTTAAAGTATAATGAAAAAAATAGCAGGTTTTTTGAGTCTTGTCGTTTGGGGCCATGTAGCTTTCTCTCAGCCATCTGATACTGCCAAAGCCCATATTGATGAGTCGAGGCATTTTTCTAATGTCCATCAGCTGACCTGGGGTGGGGATAATGCGGAGGCATATTTCAGTTTTGATGATAAAAACCTGAGCTGCCAGATCACTAATCCTAAATGGGGACTGAGCTGCGATCAGATATTCAATATTGATATTGCGAAAGCAGAAAAAGATACCACTTATCGGCCGCCACTCATCAGTACCGGCAAAGGGCGCACGACCTGTTCTTTCTTTATGCCGGATGGCAAGCATATACTCTATGCCTCGACACATCTGGGTGGAGATAGCTGCCCGCCGGCACCAGCGCCCCGCTCTGACCATAAGTACCTTTGGCCTATCTATGCTGACTTTGATATTTTTGTTGCTGATCTCAATGGTAAGATCGTTAAGCAGCTCACAAACTCACCCGGCTATGATGCTGAGGCAACCATTTCGCCTGATGGCAAGAAAATAGTTTTCACCTCTATGCGCAGCGGAGACCTGGAGCTATATACTATGAACATAGACGGTTCCAATGTGAAGCAAGTAACGAATGAATTGGGTTACGATGGCGGAGCATTTTTTTCGCCCGACTCAAAGAAGCTTGTCTTTCGTGCATCACGACCTAAGACACCAGAGGATATAAAGGAATATAAGGACTTTCTTGCACAGGGACTCGTAGCTCCCGTTGCTATGGAGATATTCACCTGCAATGTAGATGGCTCTGATATGAAGCAGATCACGCATCTCGGCAAGGCAAACTGGGCGCCGTTCTATACTCCGGATGGCAAGAAGATAATCTTCTCGTCTAATCATGCCTCTAAACGCGGCTATGATTTTCAACTCTATACTGTCAATACTGATGGCACAGGTTTGGAGCAGATTACCAATGGAGGGAACTTTAATGCCTTTGCTATGTTCTCGCATGATGGCAAGAAAATAGCATGGTCATCAAACAGGAATAATCATGGCGCCATACATGGCATCGATGTATTCATAGCAGACTGGAAGAAGTAATTGATAATATACAATTGATAATTGATAATGGCAAAGCAAATAAAGTTTCTTCTCCTTTTGATAGTGGTGCTAAACAATAGTATCGCCCAAACTATTGACTCTACTAAGATAAAAACGCACATATACTATCTTGCCTCAGATAAACTCAATGGCAGAGCACCGGGTACCAAAGGCGAAAAGCTGGCGCAGAAATATATTATTTCAGAGTTCAAAAAATATGGCTTGCAGCCGAAAGGTGAAAAGGGATACCTGCAGCCTTTTACTTATCACCTGCCAAAGAACCCACATGATACTATCATTGATCTGAATAAAGAATATAACGGGTCCAATATTATTGGCTATATAGATAATGGCGCGCCCTATACCATCGTGATAGGTGCACACTATGACCACCTCGGTGATGACGGCCGTGGTAATTCTCGCGACCCGAATCCGAAAGGCAAGATACACCATGGCGCGGATGACAATGCATCAGGAGTAGCAGGGGTTTTAGAACTGGCACGCTACTTTTCGTCGAACAATATCAAGGAGAAGTACAACTTTCTGTTCATGTGTTTCTCCGCTGAGGAAGCAGGTTTGATAGGCTCTAAATATTTCACCAATCATCCTACTATATCACTCGACAAAATAAACTGCATGATCAATATGGACATGATAGGCAGGCTGAATGACTCTACTCATAAGGTCATCATATATGGCACTGGTACAAGCAATGAATGGGAGCCAA
>PLSN01000138.1 GCA_003165135.1 Bacteroidota bacterium | reverse complement strand
TATAGCCTGCTCCCACCGTGATAGTCTGCGATTTGTTTTCTATAATCTGAAAATCAGAGAAACTCATCGTGACAGTCTTTGCCATTTTGTAGTCAAAACGTAAACTTACCTTATTAATAAATGTCATGTCCACGCCGATGAGCGGAGAGAACTGTTGGTTCATGACTATACTTGGCATATTGTAGGTCGAGAAGAAGTTATTGCTTGCACTATCTATAGAATTCAGGTGACCTTTGCTGTCAGTGGTGGACTGGAGATTGGTCTGAAAACTGCTGACTGTGATGGTAGAGCTATAGCCGTGTGTGAGGTTAAAGTTCGTAAATATCTTCTTCATCCATTTGATCTTGGTCAGGCCATTGTATGCGAGCCGCCAGTTGGGCAGTGGTATAGTCGAAAATGGATTCGTACTTGAAGTATGCGCATTCTTATTGGTATATGCCGCCAGGAAAGATGCGATCAATACATCCTGCTGCTTAGGGCCGTAGCCTGCCTTGTAGTTTGAGTTTGAAGTAGGTACCGAATCAGAAGGGTCGATCCAGTAGCCGTTTGAGTTTGGGTTTGAGCCGCCCAGTCGATTGGATATGATAGAACGGTTATTGAGGAATGAATTATAGACCTGCGAATAGCCGGAATTGCTCAAAGTTTTAAAGAATGTGCTGAGCCCTACATAGGACACTGTGTAGGATCCGGTTTCCATCGGGACGAGGTGCTCAAAATCTCCGCCCACACTTATGACTTTAAAATACTCACTATAATTATCCGAAAACTCCCTGAAAGCGGACAGATCTACTTTGAAATCAGGCAATGGCTCAAATCCTGCCCTAATGTCCAGGCGCTGCAATTTGTTTTGAGTAAACTGCTGATTGAGGAAAGTATCCGAGCTCATCCATCCGCGATTGGCAGCATTATTGAGCCAGGCATCGGCTGCTGCGGGATTATTCTTTCGGAAAAGCACATCGCCAGGCTGCATACCAAATGCAAAATCATATCCGGGCGCGGAGAGCGGTATACTGTTTCCTATGACCTGCGGACTCGGCATAAATCCTGCCACGGTCGTACCTTGTGTTTCCCTGTATTCTATACCGGCAGACTTGAGTGATAGCAGCGGCCTCATGATGATCGAGAGGAACGGGTCAGGCGGCATCTGTTTATCCCGATAGTCTTTACGCTTTTGCCGTATCTGCTTTTTGATCTTCTTGATATCGTCATGTATCTTTTTGGACTTCACCCTATAGACAGAGTCTGGCATAGCTTTGTCCTGACCCATCAGCTTCAGGTCTGCTTCGAGCTTATCCTTTTTCTCCTTCAGCTTTTGTATTTCCTCCAGTATTTTCTGTCGGGCATTTCGTATAGCTTCTCGCTTCTTATCATTCGCTTTTTTGTCACCGAGGTTAGGATTAGGAGAGTCATATACCTTGAGGAAAGGCGATTTGTCATACAGCTTTCTGAAGTTTAGATCAGCCTTGCCCCGCAGGGTCTGTGTGTTGCTGATGGTATTACCCAAGGGGTTGGCTGTATAGTATTTAGTGGCGGAATCATATACCTCGGGCGATGCCACCCATGTATAGCTGGATGCATATCCTACATTGGAGGTCAGCAGGTCGAGGGCAGGTATTTTACTAAGAGGCAATGTATAGGTAGTGGCAAAATTTTGCGCATAGTTAGTATTTCGGCCACCTTGCTTCATTCCCTGCCATATGAAATCCTTGCCGGCAGTATTCTGATCATCACCATACAGCTCGTCGATCAGCGATTGGTTATTGGCACTAAAGTCTATGCTCAATGATTTGAACGGATTGTATTTGAATGCATACACCCGGCTCCATTTGAAAGTCTTGCTGTATGTCGTAGGTATATCCTCATTGTCGCCGAGACTTCGGAGCGCTATCGACGTATAGTCCTTGGTCAGGTTGGTATTGAAGGACAAGGTAGATGGCATGAGATTAAAGTTGAAATCCCGTATGAGGTCCAGCCACTTGGTCTTTGACTTGATTATTTTTTTGAATGGCGTGAGTTCTTTGGCCTTGGGCGAGTAGCTCCATGCCAGCAGCCCCACGTGTGTCTTTCGAAGATTGAGCTGGGTGAATGGGTCACTCGATATTATTTCATTGTATGAATAGGTCAGGGTAAAGTTGGCCGGGTCGTATATCTGAGGTAGTTTTGTTTTCAGCTTGGGCATGATACGCACACCAGAGAAGTTGAATCCCCGTCTGGTATTGATGGTCTCTATCTGCCGTTTATAGATATTGGCTGTATCGGGATTCAGGGCATTTGCTTTGATCAGGCTGAGCTCCTGAGCTACCTTGATGTCGCCCTGATATGGATCATACTCCGGTGTACTGAATGACTGAGTGATGCCTCCGTAAAATGGCAAACGTATGCCTGCGCTGGCAGGCAGAAGCTTGCCCAATTCGAGATTGGCAGATGCCGAATACTGATATAGATTGTCGATAGATCTCTGATTGAGTGTCTGGTCTATCTGTCCCCAGCCTGCAGTATGCATATTTCCGGTCAGGTTCAGCTTACCCAGATCAGCCAGCTTCACTGCTACCTCACCGAGTGCGGCAGTCCCTCCCTGCTCGTCAAATTCTGATACCCGCAACTCATCAAACCAGACCTCCACGCATTTGGACTGTCCATCATCACCGTTGTATGGATTGTTCTTGCTACCTTTTTGTGGGTTATTGATACCGAGCATCATGACCTGCATGGCACTCAGGTCGGGACTGCCCATTATGGTATATAGACGCTTGATATTATGCACAGAATCTACCGTGACAAGGGTACTATAAGGTACTGTGACCGGCCAGTTTTTTGCATCCCGTTGCAGTTTCAAGGTTACCATCAATTCAAGGTCCACATCCACATTATTCACCGCCGGCCAGACCGAGTCCTGGTCCGCAGGAGAGTTGGTGCTGTAGGTCGTCTTATTCGGCGTCATATGCAGTGGTACCGAGTACTGATAGTAGTTGTCTGTAAAGTCACCACCCATTCTGACGAATGCCTCCACCTCACCGTCATGAAGTATAGGCTGCGCACCTGCCATGCTATTGGCATGGACGAACATCTGTAAACGTTTGTACCGCCGAATGTCCAGCGCCANNCATTTTTAAAGACAGCCTTAGAGCTACCATCGGGCAGGCCGCAGGTGGTCAGGTCAAGCGATTGCTCATTCTGCTGCACATACTGATTGGTCTGTGCACCGAGGGCATATGTCTGCTGTATGCCCGGAGGAATAACATAGTTGACAGGTGCCTTGGAGCTATTTTCAAAGAGGTTTACTTTGCCCACATTAAAAAATACATTGGAGTTGTTGGGTTGAGCTATTGATATGGTTCCGGGATCAAGTGTAGAGTTATAAGTGATCCATGTATTGCGTATCAGGTCGAGGGTAGCCATACGCAGGACCACAGTATCACTGAAGCCGCTCAAAAATACCCTCATGAACTGGATAGACTGAAAGTCAGGCAGGTTGCCGACCTTATTATCAAAGTTTGCTATCGGGATACGAAACTGATACCAGGTTTGCCTCTGCGTCGCACCGGCTGCGTTATACTGCACCATGGTATCCTGAGTGGAAACGATGTATTTATTGTTTCCGACACCCATACCCGGCTTGAGATCGACGCGATACTGAAAGTACTCTTCATCTTCATTCAAAGTAAAGTCAGCATTCATATCTTCAATATCCGGGAAGCTTGTTCCTGCCGAGTTGACAGTACCATTCTGTACAGGGGTGTTGCCATCAGGCCCGTTATAATTGATATATCGTTGCTCGATGCTGGTCACATTGGCCAATGAGTTGTCATCAAACCAGAGGTAGTCATCTGATGAGGGGTCAGTGGCAAGCGGATTCGGATTGCTGCCATAATAGGAATTCATAGTAGAGATAAATCCAGCCGGGGTAACGACTCCGGGTGAATTAAACCATCTATATTCTGCACTGTCCTTCATGCCATCGAAGCCCACATCTTCCCATGGACGGTCAGCATCAGAGGAGAATGCCGTAGTAAGCGGAAGCACTATCGGTACATAGCCCCAGGTGGTGCGGTTCATCTGAGTGGTATCCTGATTTAGTCCGTTCTCCACCAGCATACGTCCGTCCTTGAGGATATCTTCTGATACGTTACCGAGGTTGATATAGAGCTGTCCACCGCTGCTGGCGGGCTTATTGATAAAAGGATCAAGCAGCCAGAACTCTATGAACTCGATATTATTTGACTGAAGGTCGGTATTGGTCAATGCCCGCATGATACCACCCCATCTTGTATTAGGCTTGGCCAGGTGTCCCGATTGGTCATTTACCAGACCGGCAGAGCGTCCGTTTGGTGTAGGTGTACCATTTGGCACCTCATAGTTATACGGACCCCTCAGCATCGGGTAGAACGCGAGGTCAAAACTGTATATGTTATTGTCGAGATTTTGCAGAGGAGCATTCGGATAAATCTCATTAAAGTTGATCAAACGTGCATATGGGTCATAGAGCGCATTTGCCCCCGCACCACCGGAGTATACGGACGGTGCTGTATTTGTGGTAAAGAAAGAGTTGTCTATCCTGTAAAATGCAAGTTTAGCACGGTTGACACCATAGGCGAAGTTATTCTGGAGTGTTGCTTCGGGAAAGAGTACAGTGCCTGTAGGCCCGGGTGCACCGGCAGGAGTGGATGCCAGCTTCCAGTTTGTGGTCGGGTTTTTGAGGTCATAATTAGTGGTCGAACCTTCAAAGTCATCTATATATGCCTGTGGCTGTCCGTTTGGTCCATTGATCGATTTTTGTGTACCGGGAATGATATGCGCGACTTCACCATAGGCGGTGATGGTCGACATTTCTTTAGTAGAATATATCGGAAGTGCATCGAGTATCTTGGTCAGCCACGGAGCATTGGTCTCATACTTGACATCCGCACCGAGCATCGTATTGGAGATTGGCTCTGAGCCAATCTGGACCTTCTGCGTAAACGGCCGCTCTGTCTCATGCATGATGGTAGCACCGATATTAAATTTCTTGCTGACCAGATAGTCGAGACGAGTGCCGTACACAGACTTTTGTTGCATACCAAACTGGCTGTTATTCTCAAAATCGATCTTGACCTGCTGGCCGGAGTTGAGCACACCCTGATTGAGAATGGTCACTTTGCCCAGGCTATAATCTACTTCATAATCCACGCCTTCTTTGAGCAGTGTACCGCCTGCTGTCACTTTCACCGATCCTTTAGGAATATTGATACCGCCCAGCGATATCTGGCTTCCGTTGCTGCCTTTATATTGGCCCTTGATGACGAAACGGTTCAGCTGCGGATACTGCAATGCAATAAACCTCGTCGAGTCATACAGCTGGTCATAGATATACTGATTGTATATAGACGAGGGAGTGGGTGGATCTGTATTTTCAAAAGCATCCGCCAGGTCCTCTCCGAAGGGCTCTACCACCGGGAATATGACCCGTCCGTTTTGCGGTATGATCGTGATATTGGGCACAAAGTCAAATAGACCATCCGGCTGCGCATCTCCCTGTGCGTCGAGGTGGTCGAGGTTCAGTACCGAAAGGAGCGGTTTATCAGCCAAGCCGCCCTTGGGCAGATAGCGCTTCAGTCCACCACCCGGATCATTGTAGTATATATCGAGCTTGAAGTCGCTGGGGCTGACCTGATAAGCACCTATGGAATAGATGTTTTTCATCATCAGCTTATAGTATGGCAGGCCTACCCGCTCTGCATCTCCTTTGAGGAGCTTGAGGTATATGACCTGACTGGCTGAACCTGAATCGGCAGATGGAAAATCATTTGAAAATTCACCCACATTATGTATCTGTCCGTTGACCTCATACTGAAATGCTATACCAAGGATATCATTAGGATTGAGGGCCGTATTGAGCATGATATAACCCAGCTGTGAGTTGAAGCTATATTCACTGGGCTGGAGTTTTCGTGCATAGGTCTTCTCATAGTCTTGCCCCTGTGTGAGGCCATTTGATGCCATGGTCTGATCTACATTGTTTATACCCCTACCGACATTATTGTTTTTTATGGCACTATACAGGCCGTTACTATTATTGTCAGGATAGGAAGTCCCGCCGGTAGCAGGTACAGTATGAGGCTGTGACTCGCCGAGATCGGCCAGTGCTACTACATTTCGCACGTTCACAGTACTTCCGTTACGGTTAGTGACCCATATTTCGAGACGAGTCACATTGATGACAGACTGTATGGTAGGCAGATTTGACAGCGCATAATCGTAATGATTGCGGAAATACTGCGCCATGAAGAAGTTCTTATTGAGGTCATACTGATCGGCGGTCAGCGAGAAGTTCTGACGCAGTGCTCCGTTGTCCAGTGTGATGGTCTGGGTCTTGGATTTCTGCTGAGATACAACAGTGGTCCAAGTCAGGCGACCGAATTGCAATTTGGTCTTGAACCCAAAGAGTGATGTAGGCCCGCTGATAAGGCGTGTAGGCAGTGGCATGCTTACATTACCTACCGCTATCTCTTTGATGATGTCGTCTTCCTTGCCGGTATAGCCGAGTTTGACCTGATTGTCAAAGTCAAAACCGCTCTGGGTATTATACTTGAGGCCGAGCTGGAGCTTGTCACCGATCTTTGCCACGACATTCATATTGATATTCATGTCAAAGTCAAAACCTCCTGTGTGCCTGTTTCTGAGCGGTATGTTCGGGTTATCTATTTTCTGATAGTTGCCGCCGAGGGTCAGGTCCAGATTACCTTGTGGTTTGACCTCGATCTTGGTACCTCCAAAGAGCCTGTCGAGGATCTTGTTTTTCATATCGATAGGAGGTATCAGGCCTTTGTCCTCCACGAGTGAGATAGCATTGGAGCGGCTCTTGAAATAGGCATCCCTTTCTTCTTTTTCGGTATATGCCAGGTACTCCTCATAGGTCAGGTACATGGGCTCTTTGATATTCTGACCTCCTACGGTCTCTGTCACGATGTACTTGCCTGTGACCGGATCGTACTCTACATTTTTCACAATATTGGGTGGATCAGGCAGGTAAAATGGATTATTGGGCGGGTTTGTCACAAAGTCGCCGGTACGGTCCTGGATAGGATATTTGAGGTTACCGCTATCAGGGGGCGGCGGTATAGCTACCTCAGGGTCCTGCGAAGGGAAATGCTCCTTAAACCCCAATTTGAATACACTGGAATAGCCCGCGACTATCACTGCCAGCGCACTGACAGTCAATATGACCGTGTATAATCTATGCCTTCCCTTCATTAATCTATAACTGCTTCAGCGATTCTTTTATCAATCCTTCTATCGACAATCCCGGATTGGCGGAGATGATCTTTGTGACTATTTTCTCTACAGCCGCCTTGGTGAAACCCAATGCGACGAGCGCATTTAACGCCTCATCCCTGCTTGTATTGTGGGCTGGAGTGGAAATTGTGACATCTCCCGACACCTTGCCTATCTTGTCCTTCAGCTCCAGAATGATCCTTTTGGCCGATTTAGGGCCTATGCCTTTGACGCTTTGGATCATGGCTTCATTCTCTGTCAGTATGGCCTGCTGTATCTCCTCAGGCCTGAAAGTAGACAGCATCATGCGCGCAGTAGCAGCGCCGACACCGGATACGGAGATCATTTTTTCGAAGATGTCCTTCTCCAGCTCATCAGCGAATCCATACATGTCAAATCCAACGACAGACTGGTTTTC
The DNA here is from genome assembly GCA_003165135.1 of Bacteroidota bacterium. Classification (GTDB taxonomy): domain Bacteria; phylum Bacteroidota; class Bacteroidia; order Chitinophagales; family LD1; genus UBA1941. The sequence continues at coordinate 3,338 of PLSN01000138.1, read as the reverse complement.
ATTCTTTACGATGAGGCTCGTATGAAGCAGGCAGTGATCGAGGTGCTGGACTTTGGCGTAGGTATTGAGGCTGATCTTGACCATATAGCCGAATCCTCCCATGTCCATGATCAGATGGGTGGGGCTCTTATGTACTATTTTACCGTTGAGGTATGCGATCATCTACTCCTATTTATGATTTATGATTTATGATATGTGATATCAGATTGGCGATGAAGCAATCATACATCAGAAATCACACATCAGAAATGTACAGAATCGGGCTAAAATATGAACTTTGACCTAATTACGGGTAGAAATGGGCTATAGGAATAGATTTTGGTGGATGTATTTATGCTATAACAAGGGGTGAATGTAAAAAAAATAGGGCAAAATCACCTACTTCCGCCATTTTTTGAACTGTTAAAGATGTTTTGCCCTTGATAATCAAAAAAGGCGGAGCCAATGCCCCGCCCTGTGATACGTTATAGAGCTTGATGCTCCTATTGCACCTCACCCCCAAACAAATTTGCCTACCGCAAATTCGTTTTACCCCCTCTCCACACAGCGTGGAGAGGGGGTAGTTCTCCTGGCGGTATCAAGGAGGACGGGGGTGAGGATCCGTCAAAGATCAAAATGCAATTATCTGCTTATAATAAGTTTTGCTGTACCCAGTCCTGTCTGCGATAAAACTTGTACTGTATACACCCCTGCTGCGAGATGTGAGATGTCCAGAGTCTCTGAATGTTTGTTGTCAGAGCTAATAGTCAGCACTTCATTGCCTATGATATCGATGATCCTGATACTGGTCATACCTGATGATGAAGTGATCCGCACCTGATCAGCCGCCGGATTTGGATAGAGATTGACCTTAGTAGGCTGTGAAATATCTCTTATATCGTTAAGGAAGAATCCTACTTCATTTGAGTCGAGACCTGCATTGAGTGGGATATGATTGCCATATTGATCGATAGCTGTGATTTCCGAGATATAATTCAGGTTATTATAATAGCTGTAGTTCTTGCCATTGATATTGTCGGTAGTGATGATGCACCGGAAGGTCGCGATCTGGCCGTAGCCGCTGCGGGGCGAATGATCTATACCTGTGATAGCAGCCTTGACCTGACCTGTGCTGAGGTTTCTGTTGAAATTAATGCTGTTGGTGCTACTCCAAAGCGGTGATGATATGAAGTTGAACATCGAATAATTGCTATCCACCACCAGGGGGTCATAGTTGAATGTAAATGCAAGACCATAGATATCGCTGACCGGTACCGAGCTACTGCCTGCTATGATGTCGACGGTGAGTGTGTCATTATTATATACAGTATCCTGCGAAAACTGAACAGTGATCCCTGGTATGCCGCTCCTCCACGGGCCGGGCAGATTATTTGTCTTGGCGTGCACCAGTCCGAAGTTCGCCGCGATAGCGAGTGTATCGGCTGAGTTTACCATTCCGTTTCCATCACAGTCGGCATATTTAAAATTGACTGATGGTGAATAGCCCGGCAGTGTATCATTCCAGTCGGTAGCGACATCTCCCTGCCATACTATACCCTGCACAGCACGTACAGGACCTGTGCTGTCATAGGCCAGGCCTATGGGCAGGAGATCATTATTATCTACGAGATGATTGGCATCGGCATCGCCGGGCCAGACCAAGGTATCTGGCCCACAGGTATTACAAGGTGTAAATACCCATACAGCTCCTGTATCATTATTATCGGTTGGGCTACCAGTAAATAATGTTACTCCGTCCGCCGATAAAGCAACTGACCAACCTTGACCTTCGTTAGTGACACCATTTCGGATACCAGAGGTTCCAACTAATTTACTATTTTGAGTCCAAGTATTACCTGAACGGCCATATATCCAAGTTGCGCCTCCTTGCATATTATCCATAGGAGCTCCTGCGATCGCGAGATTACCATCTGCTGATAAAGCAACTGAAAAACCTTGCTCTATTCCAAAATTGGATGAATTGAGTGCTCCTGTACCTATTAATTTTGTTCCTTGTTGTGACCAAGTGCTACCCGACCGAACAAATATCCATACTGCACCAGTGTCATAATGGTCGTAAGGACCTCCTATAATTGCTGTATTCCCGTCTGCAGACAAGGCCACAGAAGTACCTTCATTTGCATCCCATGAGGCACCCGAGCCAACTAATTTAGACCCCTGTTGCGTCCATGTACTACCAGAACGTATATATATCCATGCTGCGCCTAAACCGGTTGTGCTCATTCCAGTAACAAGGCTATCATAAGGTCCGCCTACAATGGCAGTATTGCCATCTGCTGACAAACCTACTGACCAGCCCTGCCATGCTCTACCGGGTATTAGTGATCCATCATTCTCTGTAGCACCAGTACCGACTAATTTAGAGGTTTGAGTCCAAACACTACCAGAACGGTTGAATATCCATGCTGCTCCTTTATTTAACGAATCGCCCCATCCTCCTGTAATAAGTGTATTGCCATCGGCAGAAAGAGCTACTGATGTTCCCTGCTGTGCGCCTGAATAATTCTGGCTAACATCTACCCAACTATAATAATCATTGCTAACAAGTTTAGAGCCTTGCTGGGTCCAGACTCCTGAAGATCTCACAAATACCCATGTTGCCCCCACATAATCACTATCGTTAGGACCTCCAATAGCAGCGGTGTTTCCGTCTGCGGATAATGCCACGGAAACACCAAAATATGGAGAGCCAACAAGATCACTAGCTACTAATTTTGGTCCCTGTTGCACCCAAGAATTCCCTGAACGGACATATACCCATGCTGCGCCGTTATATTGATTGTCATAAATCCCTCCAACTATTGCAGTATTACCGTCAGCCGATACTGCAACAGAAAACCCTTGCTGTATCCCTACATATCCAGTACCTCCATTACCAAGTCCACCGGCACCTATCAGTTTATTGCCTTGTTGCGTAGCAGGATGCTGCGTGGGCATGACCGTAAAATCTGATGCAGTAGCTGTACCGCCTGATGTAGTCACAGATACACTACCACTCACGGCACCCGGCATGACCATACCTACAAGGGTTGCGCCTGTGTTAGACACTACGATAGCAGATACTCCGCCTATAGTAAAGGCCGTCGGGCTGCTTAGGTTAGTTCCCGTGATGGTCACTACGGTACCGACAGGACCATTAGCAGGCGAAAAACCCGTGATTGTTGGCGTTTGTCCAAATCCCTTGATGCTGACCAGCAGCACCAGGGTGATCATTAATTGTCTCATTGTTTTCATGATATTAGATTTTTTAAAAGTAGCGATTTGCATTGTTATATCTTTTTGACGATACAAAAGAATGGATAGCAAGGCAATAGAAAAAGTACAATTAATCGACTTTA
>PLSN01000050.1:313-5384 GCA_003165135.1 Bacteroidota bacterium | reverse complement strand
TTTGAAGATTCGGCAATTTGAAAATTAAATACAACCGAAGGGATAAGTTTGATCAAACCTATTGAATGCATTACCAGGAACCCATTACTTAAAACTTATAACCTCTAGTTTGGTGAACAGGTATATCTGCCATCGCCTTCATAGTATGGAAGGTACTGGGTTACGGCGTCTTTATTATTCACACAGAAGTTGATTGAATAGGTAGATTTACCCGCGGTGCAGGTATAGCCTGAGTCAACAAGTACAGCTTTTTGTGTAACGTAAGTAAGAGAATCAGAATATAGCGTTTGCTGTTCGATCACTGCGCCAGAACCGTTTTTTAATACGCATACGCTGCATGTATTCACACAGGTGTAGCATTTCTTGCAGGAAGGTAACAGCGACAGGACCAACAGGAACAAGACCGCGATGGATAAAGTTTTTGCCATAGATTCCAAATGTAAGAATACAGAATTAGATTTCCAAAAAATCCACTGGACTCAAATTGGGGAAAATCAATAAAAAATACTTATTTGCTGTCAGATGCTTTTCAACTCATTACAGTTTCTCCTGTTTTTCCCTGTCGTAACGCTGCTATATTTTCTCTTTCCGCAGCGATACAGGTGGCTTCTATTGCTGACGGCGAGTTGTGTGTTCTATTGCGCCTTCTATCCGCCCTATATCCTGATCCTGTTTTTTACCATAGCAGTGGATTATGTGGCGGGGATATATATTGAGAAAAGCGAAGGGGCGCGGCGAAAGCAGTTCCTCATCATGAGCATTATCGCCAATGTCGGCGTACTGGCGATCTTCAAATACTTCAATTTCTTTCTCAACAATCTGAACCACCTGCTTCATGGATTGTATATAGAGGGCCATGACCTTGGCTTCTGGAAGATCATGCTGCCGATAGGCCTGTCATTCCACACATTTCAGGCGATGAGCTATACGATAGAGGTCTATCGGGGCAATCAAAAGGCCGAACGACATTTGGGAATCTATGCGCTGTATGTGATGTTCTATCCACAGCTGGTGGCAGGGCCGATCGAGCGTCCGCAGCATTTGCTTCATCAGTTCTACGAGAAGCATGAATTTGACCTCGGCAACCTCTGGTGGGGGCTGAGGCTGATGCTCTGGGGCTTATTTAAAAAAGCAGTGATAGCGGATAGACTGGAGGTATATGTCAATACTATGTTCAATCAACCCGATTCCTATCATCCCGGCAATGTGACATTGGGGGCGGTGTTTTTTGCTTTTCAGATATCCTGCGATTTTTCGGGTTATTCGGACATAGCTATTGGGGCTGCCAGGGTCATGGGCTTCTCGCTTGTGAGTAATTTCGACCGTCCATATTTATCGCCTGATATAGCTTCGTTCTGGAGAAAGTGGCACATCTCCTTGTCGACCTGGTTTCGAGACTATGTATACATCAGCCTCGGCGGCAATCGCGTCTCACCGCTGCGACGAAATTTCAATCTCTTTATGACCTTTCTGATCAGCGGGCTGTGGCATGGAGCGAGTTGGACCTTTGTAGTATGGGGCGCGATACACGGGGTGTATGTGATGGTATACGACTATTTCCGAAAGGCATTTGAACCTCTCAATCCCCTAAAGGGGACTTTGATCGGAAAAGCCATTGGTATCTTCTTTACTTTCTTCATCGTGACAGTGGCCTGGGTTTTCTTTAGAGCGGGATCGATAGGAGAGGCGGTGCATATTTTACATTATACTATCAGCCCGACACATCTGACATGGTTTACTTTTCCTACTATCAATGAGGTGACCTATGCCGGAGGTTGGCATCTGTTTGTGCTGTTGTTGTTTGCTTTCCTGCTCATATCAGAAGAAGTGCTGGTGAGGCATGAGGGCAGTTTCACCCGATTTAGGTGGGTGGATAGTATGTGGCTGGGAATTGTGGTCTTTCTGGTACTGACGATGGGTATTTATAATCAAAATGCATTCATATATTTTCAGTTTTGACCCCAAACCCCCTAAAGGGGGCTAAAAAACAAATGAAGAAAATAATACCATATCTGCTGTGTAGCCTGATCATACCGGTCGGGGCGGCGATAGTGTTTTATCTGCATTTTAGGACTGATACGACGGACATAGACTCGAATATGCACTATCTGCTGAGGCCATCGAGAGAGCAGAATGACATCTTATTCATCGGAAACTCCCGTGTGCTCAATCAGATCGACCCGCGCGTCGTAGAGCAGGTGACTGGACTTAAAGCCTACAATCTCGGCCTGGAGGGCGGCAGTACGGTCTACTTCAATATGGTATATCGGGCTTATATGCAGCGACACCCAAAGCCTAAATACCTTGTGATAAATGTCGACTTCCGGTGTTTTGATACCGAGCAGCGGGTGTTCAATTTCCCTGATTATTTCCCTTATCTCAAGGATTCAATGGTTTATGTATATCTGGCACCGTACTATTATGAATGTCAGACAGGTATCATGCAGTTTTACTATCGTATCAAGCGCATCAACTCCAAGCCAGACCCCAATAAAATATCCAATCTGAAAGGCTTGATCATTCACTCGGAGTCACCTGAACTGCCGCTAGTCGATATGCTCAGGGGCTTTCATCCATTCTCCATGACCTGGGAGAGCCAGCGGCATGTCATCAAGGCCTATGATGCGGTTTATTCTCAAAAGGGGTTTGACATGCTCAGGGACATTATCAAGGATGCTCAGGCGCATGGCATAAAGGTCATCCTGATCTGTGCACCGTTCTATAAGGACTATAAACTGATCGTCCGAAACTATAACACTGTGCGTGATTCTATTTTGAACATTTCAAAAGAATTTGAAGTGCCCTATTGGAACTACTCTGACATCCCGATGGGGGACAGTACGATGTATTTCTACAATGTCAATCATGTCAATGTGACAGGGGCGGCGATTTATTCGCGGATACTGGGGGAGGATGTGAAGAATTATGTTGATTCTATTCCTTAGTTTTTATATTTGAAATCATTACTACTTAAATAATAAGATACATATGAAAAGAATAATCTTGAGTATCATGATCTCCACAGGGATTCTAATCTCTTCCTGCCACAAAGACGCAGCCTCTGCCAATACCTCAAACAACGGCTCTTGGAGCCTCAAGGGCAGCACATATGTGGCTGATAGCTGCACTACTCTGGCACCCATGGCTGGTGTGTATTATCCGCTTAGTGCCAAAACAGTGCTAAATTCCAGCACTGTAAACACAACATTCAGCGAACTGAATATAATATTTGGCGTGCCCCCGACTGCCAATAGCACATATACTGCAGTCAATGACTCTGTTTATGTCAACGTTGGACTCACGGCCACTCAGGCATATGTCAATGTAAGTGTTGGAGGACTAACATCCGGCCAGTTGTATGAAACAACGGGCACAGGCACGATCTCTGCCACGGTTTCCGGCACTGGCAAAATATCAGCGTCCTCCATTTCGGGGATCGAGGTATTGAATATAAGTTCCCCGTTTGACAGTGCAAAACTTACTTTTAACATTACTCAGTAGTTGACCAGTCTTATAGCCCCGTAAGTGGTGCTTATTTGCCATTTTGTCCACCCGTATTTTATAACATAATCAATTTCTGCCGGATTTTCTGCCAAAAAAGCCTATAATTTGTCTTGGCATAACATATGCTTACTAGATTGCGGACCCTAATTTCAATCATTAAATCAAAATTCATTACAATTATGGCAGATGTAAAAATCAAACCTTTCGCAGATCGCGTGATCATCAAAGCAGCAGAAGCTGAAACCAAAACAGCTGGCGGTATCATTATCCCCGATAGCGCAAAAGAAAAACCACAAAAAGGCACCGTAGTAGCAGTTGGCCCCGGCAAAAAAGACGAGCCGACCAGCGTAAAAGTAGGTGACTCCATCCTTTATGGCAAATACGCAGGTACTGAGATCAACATCGAAGGCACCGAATACCTCATCATGCGTGAATCTGACATTTTCGCGATCTTATAAATTTCGGATATCGGATTTTTGATTGCGGCAGATTTTGCGAAGTCATAGTCCCGGTCTATTCTAATTATTCATTATTCATTATTAATTATTAACTAAAACAACATATGGCAAAATTAATCCTCTTCCAAGGCGATGCCCGCGATAAACTCAAAGCAGGTGTAGACAAACTGGCCAACACCGTCAAGGTGACCCTCGGCCCTAAAGGACGCAACGTAGTAATAGATCGTAAATTTGGCGCTCCTATCATAACCAAAGACGGCGTAACCGTAGCAAAAGAAATCGAACTCGAAGATCCTATCGAAAACATGGGCGCTCAGATGACCAAAGAAGTGGCATCTAAGACCGCTGATCAGGCTGGTGACGGTACTACTACCGCTACTGTATTGGCACAGGCTATCGTCGGCCCGGGCCTGAAAGCCCTCGCATCAGGCGCTAATCCTATGGACCTGAAACGCGGTATCGACAAGGCTGTCACTGCTGTCGTAGCAAGCCTCAAGGCTGCATCTGAGACAGTAGGCAAAGACATCAAGAAGATCGAGCAAGTAGCTACTATATCTGCCAATAGCGATGTAGAGATCGGAAAGATGATCGCTGAGGCTATGGAGAAAGTGACCAACGAAGGTGTGATCACTGTAGAAGAAGCCAAAGGTACATCTACCGAAGTGAAGATCGTAGAAGGTATGCAGTTTGACCGTGGATATTTGTCTCCATACTTCGTGACCAACAGCGAAAACATGGAAGTAGAACTCGAGAACCCGTTCATCCTGATCACTGACAAGAAAATATCAAACCTGCAGGAGATACTTCCTGTACTCGAAAAGACCGCACAGGCAGGACGCCCGCTGCTCATCATCGCTGAAGATGTGGACAGCAACGCCCTCGCTACACTAGTGGTAAATAAACTGCGTGGTACACTGAAAGTCGCTGCTGTCAAGGCTCCGGGCTTCGGTGACCGCCGCAAGGCCTTGTTGGAAGACATCGCCGTGCTCACCGGCGGCAAGTTCATCAGCGAAGACTTGGGCATCAAGCTCGAGACCGTTGAACTGGCCGACCTCGGCCGCGCCAAGACCGTGGTGGTGGACAAGGAAAACACCACCATCGTGGAAGGC
>PLSN01000050.1:0-268 GCA_003165135.1 Bacteroidota bacterium | reverse complement strand
GAAATGAAGGAAAAGAAGATGCGCGTGGAAGACGCGCTGCACGCCACCCGCGCGGCGGTGGAAGAAGGCATTGTGGCGGGCGGCGGTGTGGCGCTCTTGCGCTGCATCCCGGCCATTGAGGCCGTCAAGGGTGCCAACGAAGATGAAGTCATCGGCGTGGGCATTGTAAAGCGCGCCGTGGAAGCCCCGTTGCGCCTGCTCGCGCAGAACGCCGGCGTGGAAGGCAGCGTCATCGTGGAGGCCGTCAAGAAGGCCAAGGGCAACGAAG
>PLSN01000395.1 GCA_003165135.1 Bacteroidota bacterium | reverse complement strand
TGGGTCAGGTAGCCGAAGGTAAGCTCACCATCTTTATCTGCGATGAACTATTAAAGGAATTAAGAAGAGTCTTCAGATATCCGCAACTGGAGAAATATAAAATCAATATTCCTGCTGCTATTAGTTTCATAAAAGCCATCAGTGTCACCTATGAGATCATATACCCGATCAAACAGTATATACCCGGCGATACTGAAGATGATTATATAGTGGCACTGGCTTTACAAACTAATTCCGGATTTATAACCAGTGGTGACAGGCATATACTTACACAGAAAAAGGCTCTCGAAGCCAAATACAAGAAACTCAAGATACTGACCAAAACAGAATTTGAGAGAAAATTAATGAAGTAAATACGTTCGATTATTTTCTTCGTCTAAGGCCCAAAAGATTACCTTCTACGGCAGCGGGACATTGGAGAAATTTCCCTGAGTGATATATACCGTATCATAAGGAAAGGACTGATTGAGCGCTGTGAATGAAAATGAGCCCGACATTACGCCACCATGGCCGGTATTCTTAGTGATGGTCACCGTACCACCTGTACCGGCACCATTCAGATAGGTAGCAGCACCATACGGAGCATTATAGACAGCACTGACAGTAGGAGGATAATTGGTATGTGCCGGTATCGAGTATGTACCCGGCGTCAGCTGACCTTCAGCAGCCAGTGAGTCGATATTATACCAGGATATAGCCGCTGTCTGATTGCCGGGGCCGGTCATCGTGAGCTGTATATATGGCGGGGCTATTGTATTTTGATATTGAAAAGAGGCATTGCCTTCTACGAGTACCGGTGCATAATAATTATTATTTATCGCCCCGGCTGAATAGAAGCTGAAGTTAGTAGGACCGGCGCTTTTTTTGCATCCGCCGAGCAGTATGATAGCGATGATAGTGACTAGAAATGTGGTACGCATATTTGAGTATTTGTGAAGCAATCTAGGAAATATCGTTCATCTGTGGTAGAATGATCGGTCTATACGCACACAATGGCGGCAGACGTCCCTACATATATAATGTGCTCCCCAAAACCTGATCAGATCAATATGCTGCGACAAATGTGTCGTCCTGACACTAATTAGGACCTTTCGAAGCATTCATAAGTAGTTGATTTTGAGGGTCTTCAAAGACCAGGTCCGCATGTCCGAACTCATACGTATATAATACTATATTATTTTTTTAAGAAAATAAATGCCAAATGATAGGGCATTAAAACTTAATACTATATTTAAACCATATATACCATTATTATGATACTAAGAGATCCTAACCATGCCTCACAGTTGCTCATGTATATAGCTATCACCGTAGCCAGCATGATAGTATTCGCTGTCTATGTATTGATGTCCAGCCCGTCATAGATATGCATGGGAGCATTTTTCTGATAAATACTTTATATGTGAATAAAGTAAATACTACATTATTTTTCCACAATGTTGGTAATTTAACAAGCCGGAGCTATTATTTCTAAATTTTTTTTCTGATTTTCATAAAATGCTTACGAAAAGTATTGCTTTTCTAATGCAGGTCGTGTTTTTCAGAAGAATGATCCGGTGCGATAAGATAAAATGGAGTAATTGATCTTTTAAGAATCAGAAAACGAAACATTATTTTTTCACATTCGTATAAAACAACCAAAAAACAAGGATGAAATTAACAAAACTAGTTATCATCACGGCCCTGGCTGTGAGCACACACTTTGCTAATGCTACCGGTAGCAGCTCTGCACCATCTGACAATCAGATCAGTAATATAGAGTGTACCCAGATCAATCCTGACCACCTGCGTATCACCTGCAAAATGAGCAATAGTGATGGCAATCAGTCTGAGCTCAACGCTTCTCTAATCAACTATGATGTAAAGAACAGCGCAGGCAATGTAATATCCAGCGGCTACGGCACCACTGTATATGTAGACAATGCCAAGCTCGAATCTCAGGAAGAATATAGCGTAGTAATATATGCACTGGTCAATGGCAGTGTAGTATCTCAAAGCGTCACCCGCCACGCTCCCGCCAAATAAGCAAATTCACCGACTATCATAAACGGCCCTGATCTCCAGATCGGGGCTTTTTTTATTGTCCATTGTCATTTCCTTCACTAGCGCGGATGTTACCCCATTAGTGTTCGGAACATGCTTAAAGTGCCCACTGTACGCCGATTTACCACCTCGAAACCTCCCAAAATAGCCTGCCTGCGTGACGCAGTCAGACAGGGAGGAGAACCAATGCAAAATACAACGAAGCGAAAGGTAAAACCGGCGTGGCTGTTAGCTCTCTGTATTTCTCCCTCTCCAATTTTAGGAGAGGGTCGGGGTGAGGTATAAGGAGGAGCGGGGAGGTGGTTCGACACAGGAGCACAATGTGAAAGCTAATGGTAGCAATACTTGCCCAATGTCTCGAACATTAATGAACTAAGTTCCGCGCTAGTAGGGGTATTATTTCGCACAGTATTTCCCTATATTCGCTGTATGAAATATCTCGTACTCCTCATACTCGTCATAGTACTCATGACAGGCTGCAAAAAAGGCACCTGTATACAGTGTACGCGCGAGGTCCCTGTGACATATCTCAATACCCCTCAGGCCACAGTAGACAGCCTCGTATATATGCAGTACTGCGGGCGTCAGGCGGATAGCGCCTTCAGCAATGATAATAGTACCTCGGTCAATTTCGTCATTGAACATAACATCGTTCCCTACAGTTGTTTTTATACTAATTGATCGAAAGAGCTTCCGGCTCAAGTTTTTAAAAATTTGTCAAAAAATGATTTAACACCTGATCTCTTCTTTTTTGGCACTCCTTTTGTAAATTCATTGCGGTAAAACATTTTAAAACCAAAATACAAAACACACATTATGAAAAGATCGATCCTTTCGCTGGTGGTCATCGCCGTGGCTATGATGTCATCAGTGTCCGCCTTCGCAGCAGAACATCCTGCTTACCTCCATGCACTCTCTGACCTCCGCGCCGCACGCTGGCTCATCAACCATCACCCCGGCAATGACTGGAAACAATCCGAAGATGAGGCTGGTGCAGTACGCGCCATAGATGGAGCTATCAATGAGATCAAACATGCCGCCATAGACGACCACAAAGACCTCAATGACCATGTAGGTGTACAGGAAATAAACGAGCGCGGAGGCCGTCTCCGCAAAGCAGCAGACCTGCTCAAGAGGACACGTGAAGACGTAAACCAGCACGAAGAAAATGGTTTTGCGCAGGGGCTCAAAGAGCGCGCACTCCGCCAGATAGATGAAGCACTCAGGCTCACACAGAGGGCTATGATGGCGAAATAGGAATTTGATAAAAAAAGCAGCCATTTGCCCCTGTGCCGATGGTTGTTTTTTTTGTACATTTTTTTCATATTTCGCAAATTATAAACTGTTTTTACCTTTATCATCCAACTAAACCACAAATCATGAAAAGATCATTTTTTGTCGTGTCAGGACGTTTTCTCCTGATCATGACCATCGCGGTGATGTCCACCATATCTGCATCAGCCGGCGATCATCCCGCTTATCTCAAGGCCCTGGCCGACCTCCGCGCTGCGCGCTGGCTCATAGACCACCGTCCTGCCCAGGACTGGAGGCAGTCTGCTGATGAAGCCTCCGCAGTCAGTGCCATAGATGCTGCTATCAACGAGATCAAAAAAGCAGCTATCGATGATCACAAAGACATCAATGACCATGTAGGTGTACAGGAAATCCCGGACCGTATGGGCCGCCTGCAGAAAGCACTCCAGATGCTTCAGGCCACTCGCAATGATATAGCACAAAGAGAGGACGACCGTTTTGCACTAGGGCTGAGGGCGCGAGCTTTCCAGCAGGTAGATGCTGCTATCGGTGCCACTCAGCGCGCTATACAGGCACCAAGCCATGAGGCACACCCTGCATACCTGCAGGCACTCGCCGACCTTCGCGCAGCACGCTGGCTGATAAGCAACCACCCATCATCAGACTGGATGCAGTCTGCCGATGAAGGAGCAGCCGTCAGTTCTATAGATGGCGCTATCAACGAGATCAAAAAAGCGGCTATCGATGATCACAAGGACATCAATGACCACACAGGTGTACAGGAAATCCCGGACCGTATGGGCCGCCTGCAGAAAGCCCTCCAGATGCTTCAGGCCACCCGCAATAATATAGCACAAAGAGAGGACGACCGTTTTGCACAGGGCCTCAGGGCTCGTGCTTTTCAGCAGGTAGATGCTGCGATCAGCGCTACTCAGCACGCTATACAGGCACCAAGTCATGAGGCACACCCTGCATACCTCCAGGCGCTCGCCGACCTCCGCGCAGCACGCTGGCTCGTAGACCACCGCCCTAATAATGGATGGCAGCCTACCGGCGACGAGACCAATACCGTAAGGGCTATAGATGCTGCTATGAATGAGATCAAAAAAGCAGCCATCGATGACCATAAAGATGTCAATGACCATACAAGTGTACAGGAAATACCTGACCGCGGCGGACGTATGCACAGGGCCCTCGATATGCTCAGGGCTACCCGTAAGGATGTGGCACAGAGAGAAGATGACAACTTCGCTCAGGGCCTCAAGGCACGTGCGCTACAGCATATAGACGATGCGATCAGGTCTGTGCAGCAGGCCATACAGAACTTCTAAAAAAAATTGAAAAAATAATCAGACAGCCATCCATATCGGGTGGCTGTTTTTATTTTGTCAAGCTTGGTGATATGCTGCCCATGGTTGGCGTCCTAGCCGACCATATGTGGTGGTGGTGAGGGATGCCAACCACTGGCAGAGTTTTGTTTTTAAATCATTGTGATCAATGACCCAAAAATACGCCGCAACCCTCAAAGGGTTCGAAACCCTTTGAGGGTTAACCTAACGTAATGACAGCAGTCTGATCTCTTTCATCATCAGCTGTTCTTTCCTTTTTACAGCTCCATATATTTTAGGCGCAGCGATCTTGAAGTTCATTTCATCTAGTTTGCTGCGAAATACACAGATGTCGTGCCATTGGTTGATGAGCTTCTCTATCCTATCCAGCCTCGCGATCTCTGGTTTCTTTATTGTTTCGGTACTATATAAACCTGCATTATAGATCAGTTTCTTTATTGCAGTTCTCGTCTCGTGCAGCTGCTTTTCTGTAAGTGTACCCGCCAGAGAGTTTGTGATATTCAGATGTTTTTTGTGCAGGTATTTTTCCCACTTATCAGTATCGGTATGCTGGAGATGCTTTACTCCAGAACGTTTTATTTTCCGAAGATCACTTTTGTGCTTTTCTGCGAGTGACAGTATTTTTTTAATCGTGCCTTTTAGTTTGCGCCTTTCGGGATCGAGTATACTGATGTCGATCTTAAAGTCAAGGCAGAGGCCCAGTGCATTGCTATGGTCGTGAAGCCTGCCGAGCAGTTTGAATATCCGGGAGAGCGGCCGCAGTATTTTTTTACCATCAAAATCTTTGTCACAGTATCCTATCAACTCATACAGCGCCGTTATTTTTTTGATCTCGACACGCAGTTTGTGGATGGTCTCTTCATCGTCATTCCTGCACAGGCATTTCAGATGTTTGCGGGCTGCACGCCACCGATTGGCATGATATACCGAGATATTTCGGGAGAAAGATTTGCCCTGCACTGACATATGCCGCAAAGCTACACTTAATATATATGCGAGTATACCTTTAGCTTAATATGAACAAATGATTAATGTCATTTCGCGGTGGATTTAACATTGCATATCGCTGGATTTTACTTTAGTTTTAGACACGATAAAAATGAAGCCCAGGTTTTTACCCTTTCTGATCATGTGTATCTGCTGTATCCGGCTGACCGCTCAGGACAACTATGAGATACAAGTATACGAGTCGGAGACACAGGCGCCACTCACCACGATGTTTGAGCTGCATAGCAATGTGACAGTGATAGGATTCAAGCAGGACCAGAATGGCGTCGTAGCAGACAATCTCGCCTGGCATGAGACGGTAGAGATCACACAGGGCATCACACCATGGTTTGAGATCGGCACATATCTGTTTCTCAGCGCCAATCCCGGCAGCTATGCACCCGCATGGGTGGGAGATCACCTGCGTCCGCGCTTTCGTGCGCCGGAGTCATGGCACTGGCCGGTGGGAGTGAGCCTGTCTCTGGAGGCAGGCTATCAGAGGCCGCGCTACTGCATCGACACATGGACGCTGGAGATACGCCCCATCATTGACAAACACTATAAATGGTTCTATGTATCATTCAATCCTGTGGTGGACTATGCATTCGTAGGGCAAACACATAGCGGTGGCCCGCAGTTTTCGCCGGATGTCAAGTTGCAGTTCAATGTCATCAAACAATTTGGTTTCGGTGTGGAGTACTATGGCGGTGTGGGCCCGATCCGCGCGCCATACTCAGTCAATCAGCAGTTTCAGCAGATAGGGCCTGCGTTTGACATCGATGTGTCGGAGGACTACGAGATCAACTTCGGCTATATGTTTGGCCTCACGCCAGGCACCGAGCGAGGCATCGTAAAGCTCATACTCGGCAGGCGAGTGGACTGGCATAAAAAGAAAAAAGCACCGGTGAGTAATTGATAATTGATAATTGAGAATGAGAAAACGGTCGCTTTAGGATTTCTTATAAATACTGTATCTATGTAGTATGAAGGCCACTATCATCATAGAAGCTGCACAAAATAAAATCGACCTGCTCATCAGCATCGCGCATGAAATGGGCATATCTGTCATCAGCACCGGTCAATATAAAATAGCTACTGACGAGGTTACACA
>PLSN01000152.1 GCA_003165135.1 Bacteroidota bacterium | reverse complement strand
TCAGCAAAGTGTGATAATCAAGGAGGATTCCCTCAGGGCAAATGATACGATCATACTCAGATATAAGCAGCAAATGCTCAATACAGCATTCGGAGGCAAAGATCAGCTCACGATAGAGGCCAATCCGGATGATGCACTTCACCAGCCGGAAGAATACCATTTCAATAATTATGCAGTGGTGAATTTTTCTGCAGCCGGAGATAATATTAATCCGCTTCTCGATGTGACATTTGACAATCGCAGGATCATGAACGGGGATATCGTATCTGCGAAACCTGATATTGTGATCACAGTGAAAGATGAAAATAAATATCTGCCGCTCATAGATACCTCCGTGGCACTGGTGTATGTCCGATATCCGGGCCAGGTCTCACCGACGCTGATCAATTATGACAATAACATACTGACATTCTATCCGGCCACCGGAAATATAGCGCAGCGCAATCAGGCCCGCATCGAATTTAAACCCACTTTCCTGCTCGATGGATCTTATGACCTCCTCATCAGAGATAAGGATATGAGCGGCAACTATTCCAGTAGCAGTAATAACCGCTATGAGGGGACTGTGTATAATGGCGTGTATTATGATTATAAGATCACCTTCAATATCATTACAAAATCAATGATCAGTAATGTACTGAACTATCCCAATCCATTCTCTACACGTACACAGTTTGTCTTTACGCTCACAGGCAGTCAGGTGCCGGACTATATGAAGATACAGATCATGACCATCACCGGCAAGGTGGTCAAAGAGATCACGCAGGACCAGCTGGGACCTATACATGTCGGGGTCAACCTTACAGATTACTATTGGGATGGGCACGACCAGTATGGCAATAAGCTGGCTAATGGCGTATACTTCTATAGGGTAATAACGGATATCAATAATAAACAGTTGGATAATTTCAGCAGTACCGCTAATGGTGAATACTTCAATAATACCAATATCGATAAGTACTTCAAGAACGGCTTTGGTAAGCTGGTGATAATGCGATAGGATAAAAAGATTACTCTCTCCAAACCTCCCTAAAGGTAGGCTAAATGCCAATGGGAATTTGTATTGAAATCCCCTTTAATGATTTAGGGATGGATTATTTAGCCGCTATTAATGTGTCAATGATCTCATCTGCGGATTTGCCCGTACCATATAGGTTTATAGAGAAATCATTTTGTTTCGCGATCATGGTACGATAGCAGGAGACTATCTTTTCGGTATTAGTCCCGGCAATCATATTGAATCCATTATCTACCAATTCCACCCATTCCGTCTGCTCACGCATGTTCACACAGTTTTTATGAAAGAAGAAAGCTTCCTTCTGCAGGCCGCCGCTGTCTGTGATGATAAGGGATGAATTGGAAATGAGCTGTACCATGTCCAGATAACCCACCGGATCGATGATGGTAAAAGATGGGGTTAGGTTATTCTTTTGCAAAATATTTTTTGTGCGCGGGTGCAGGGGCACGACCACTCTTTGCGTTGTATTTATCTCATTGAGCGCAGCGATGATATTTTTCAGATTATTGAGGTCATCTGTATTTTCCTGTCTATGGATGGTAGCGAGCACATACCTGTTGGGTTCTAATTTCAGGTCTTGGAGAACTTTTGATTTGCGTTTTGCTACGGCAGCATAATGCAGTGCAGAGTCATACATTACATCTCCGGTCTTGAAGACCCGGCAGTCGAAATTGTCAAATCCTTCTTTTTTTAGATTCTCAATAGCTGCATCAGTAGGGCAGAAGAGGAAGTCCGATATGCGGTCAGTGAGTATCCTGTTTATCTCTTCGGGCATCTGCATATTGAATGAGCGCAAGCCTGCTTCTATATGCGCCACTTTGACGTGAAGTTTCTTTGCTGCCAATGCACCTGCGAGAGTGGAGTTTGTGTCTCCATATACGAGCACATAGTCGGGCTTTTCATCCTGTATGATCTTTTCGATGCCTTCGAGCATGCGCCCTGTCATAGCCCCGTGGCCGACTGAGTGGATCTCGAGATTGTATTTTGGTTGCGGTATCTCCATTTCCTCAAAGAAAATAGCGCTCATATTCTCGTCAAAATGCTGGCCTGTGTGCACTATCACTTCTGTCACATTTTTGTGCAGCAGGATAGCTCGACTGATGGCCGATGCTTTAATGAATTGAGGCCTTGCCCCTATGACAGTCAGTATTTTCACTTAGTGAATATTTGTCGGCGAAGATAGAAATTCCTTGTATTAAGCAATTGGAATACTGTATCTGTACTCTTGTATTTCATTTTCAAATCCTCAAATTATCAAATTGCCGAATTATCGAATTACTTACTTATTTCATTCAGCAGTCCCGACATCCTTCCTGTGAGTGCCCTGCGCGAGTATTTCTCGATGCCCGAAGCCTGAATAGTGAGTGAACCGGTCTTGTATTTGGCATAGTAATCCGTCAATACTTTTTTCATCTCTGCTACTTCTTTATAGTCTATCACTATGCCCGCGCCTGACGTATTGATGATCTCTGCGGCATCGCCGTCGTGTGGTCCGATACATAGTACCGGACGGTTTGATGCTATGTATTCGAATATCTTTCCTGTCAGGATACTCTTTGCATTCCAGGTATCATTGATGACCAGTAGCAGTATTTGTGCTTTATTCTGCATTTTGAGTACCTGGTCATGAGGCAGGTATTTGATATGGGTAATGTAGCTGTCCAGCCCTGCGTTTCTGATAGATTCAAATACTGAGGCTTCGATTCCTCCCACGAGCCTTACTTCTAGTTTTTCAAATAACTCATGTCCTTCTTTTTTTAGCTCATTGAGCGCATTCCACATTACTTTCGGGTCACGGGCATTGTTCATCGTGCCGACATATACGATGCTGAATTTTTCATCGAGTGATATCGCCTCGTCCTGCTTTTTATCTTCTTCATCATATCCATTAGTGACTACCTCTACACGCGTATTGGTTAGTTTGTGAAGGTCTTCCTTCATGGTCTTTCCGATGGGAGTGATAATATCACATGTGTCGAGCACTTCTTTTTCCATGCGCTTGTGTTTACGGTCGGCCCATGCGCTGAGATTCAGTTCATCGTAGAAGTCTATCTGAGTCCAGGGGTCGCGATAGTCCACTATCCATGGCAGATTATATTTCTTCTTGATGCCGTAGCCGATGCGGTGGCAGGTGTGTGGTGGACCGGTAGAAATGATCGCATCTATTTTGTGGTCTTGCAGGTACTTACTTAGGTATTTGACAGATGGTTCTATCCAAAAGCAACGCGCATCAGGTATGAAGAAATTGCCTCTGATCCATACGGCGATGCGTTTTTTCCAGTCTAGTTTTTTCCCCTGAGATAGAAAATTTGCGTCGATCTTTTCGCCTTTCTTTTTGCCGGTCAGTTTATTGTAGAAATCATAAGGCTCCCAGATAGGAGTGCGGATCACTTCTATGCCTTCGGGCAGGTTTTTCGCGAGCGAAGGGTCAAGCAGAGGATAGTCACCGTTTGATACGGTGTAGATCACTGGCTCCCATCCGAAGTCCCGAAAGTATTTGGCGAATTTGACCCACCGCTGCACCCCGCCGCCGCCGGCAGGCACCCAGTAGTATGTGATGATAAGGACTTTTTTCACTTGATATCCTCTTATGCTGCAGTCAGTTTTTTGGGCCTGAATTCAAGGAATAGCGCACTGCCCAGTAATATAAGTATCAGAACTGATGTGGCCAGTGATACTTTCTCGCCGGTATAATAGGAACTAGGCTGGAATTTCATTTCAACCTTGTGGCTTCCCGCAGGCAGAAGCATTGCTCTCAGTACATAGTTAGCACGGAATATCGGTGTTTCTTTGCCGTCTACGGTCGCTAACCAGCCCGGCTGATAGTATATCTCAGAGAATACCGCTACTTGTTGCTTCGGAGCTGTGTATTCGTAGTTCAGGTCGTTTGGCTCATATGTCACAAGGTGTATCTTAGAAGAAGAATCTTTGCCGGCTGTGTATCCTGTCAGGTCATTTGAAAATTTCTCATCGACAAATGCCGTCTCAAGCGGATCGAATTTTTCCAGCGAGTCCATTTCTTCATCCGCACTTTTTACGAGCCTGACATTATCTACAAACCATGCATTGCCGCAGGCACCCGGATTCTGGCCTGCTGCCGGCATGCCATTAGGCCCTTTTTGAATAATATACTTAGTGTTGAGCATATTGAGCACAGCCATATTTCCTTTAGATATATGGTGCTCTATCAACTCCTGATACCTGCGGAGTTTGGCAGCATGGTATCCGCCGACAGATTTGTGATAGTATGATGTCGAGGCGTCATTGAAAGTATTGACGGTAGTATTAAAGACCCTATAGTCAAGAGATTGGTCATGTGAGATGGCCTCATCAGCCGGAGACTGAGCGAACCTGCCCTGTTTTTCTTTCTGATCGGCAAATGAAGNNTATCCTGTATCAATGCCCAAACCGTACCTGCGCCGATCAGTATCAGTATCAATGAGCGCAATGAATCCATACGGAGGAGAGAGACCCTGTCTTCTTTCAGCAGAGGTATCAATTCCGCTTGAAGCTGCTTATCACTGCCTCCCGTGAAATTCAATAATGAGGAACCAAACAAAAGGAATATCAGGCAAAGGCCACCGGTAATGCCACCAGCTATGTAGATGCCATTCAGCACCCGCTCTTTAGGTACTTCATTTTTTATGACCCTGTAAAAGGCGATCATAGCCAGCAATGGCACTGTGAACTGGCATATAATAAGCGACATGGTCACTGTCCTGAATTTATTGTAACCCGGGAAGTGGTCGAAAAACGGGTTGTTGAATATTGCGAAATTGTGCCCTGTGGCCAGTATCATAGCTAAAAATGTAGCAGTCCCGAGCCACCATTTGAATGGTCCGTCTACGATGACCAAACCTAAAACGAATAGAAATACCATCAGTGCTCCAAGGTAACAAGGGCCGGATGTGAAAGGCTGGTCGCCCCAGTACATCGGCAGTATGCGGGTTTGGCCGTGTATAGCTTGTACGGTCTTTGAGTCCTCATCCATCAGCTGGTTGGATGAGCCACCCATAAAGTTCGGTATCATGAGGTTCATCAGTTCCATCTTGCCGTAGCTCCATCCGAAGGCATAGTCGCGATCGAGGCCACCTTTTGATTGGGTATTGGTGGTCAGGTCTGATTTGCCACGGATAGTGGCATTGCCATATTCGTAGGTGCTCCAGAGCATGGAGAGATTTGAGGCTACGCCCAGCACACCACATCCTGCGAATAAACCGAAGGCGAGAATGTAATGCTTGATATCTTTATTCATAATAGAATAGATCCCGAACACGATGCCTGCTACCAGCAGCGTGAGAAACAGATAATACGCTATCTGTATGTGATTTGCGCTGATGAGCAGCGACAGGCTGAGCGCACTCACCGCTGTACCGAGCAGATACCGGCGGTTCCAGAGCAGTAGGAACCCCGATACTACATACGGCAGCAGGGCAATGGCATTCATTTTTGAATTATGTCCCGCTTCCAGTATGATAAGGTTGTAGGAGGCGAGGCTATAAGCTATGGCCCCTGCTATCGCCAGCCATGCATCGATTCCCAACACAAGCAATAGAATATAGAATCCGACTGAAGCGATAAAAAGATAGTCAGTGATGGCCGGAAGTCCCAGTCCGAGCACTTTCTCCAGATATTGGATCAGGTTGCCTTTATATAAGGTAGATATCTGAAATGCCGGCATACCGCCAAACATAGAGTTGGTCCAGAGTGGCTCTGTATGGGTCCTGTCGCGAAAGTCCACGACTTCCTTTGACATGCCGTCAAACTGGTTGATATCACCCTGAGACAATGTCTGATCGCCCAGGATAGCGGGGCTGAAAAAAATCAACGTAATGACCAGAAATGTCACAAAAGCAGCTATATACGGAAGGAATTTTGAAAACTTAGACGGTTCAGAAGATACAGCTGCTTTTGCAGCTTTGGTCTTGATCTCAGGTTTTGTTTTTGCCATATTTTTTGGATTGATACGGGTAAAAATAAAATTTATTGTCTAATGCCCTATTATCGATCCCTTATTTCACATTTATGGAGGAAAAAGATGTTATTAAATAACCATATACCGAATCAACCTCACAGTTGGATACTAAAATACTATTTCTACTTTTGACCTGCCTGCTGCTGCAGACACAATAAAGAGATACTACATGCAAAGTGATACGATACTGGTGACAGGGGCCTGCGGGCAGATAGGAAGTGAACTCGTCCTCGCCCTGCGAAAGATACACACTAACGTCATCGCCTCCGACCTCAAAGATCCCATAGGAGAATTAAAAGATTCAGGCCCGTTTGAGCGGCTCGATGCCCTGCACAAAGCAGGTATAGACGAGGTAGTCAAAAAGCACAAAGTCACCCAGATCTACCATCTGGCAGCCATCCTTTCTGCCACAGGAGAGAAAAATCCCGAGTTCGCCTGGCGGGTCAATATGAAAAGCCTTCGGAATATATTGGACGTCAGTATCGAGAATAAGCTAGCGAAGGTATTTTTCCCATCTACCATTGCTGTTTTTGGCCCAACTACACCCCGTGTCAATACCCCCCAGTATACAGTCATGGAACCGAATACGATCTACGGCATCAGCAAGCAGGCCGGAGAGCGATGGGCAGATTATTACTATCAGAAAAAAGGCCTCGACATCCGCAGTATCAGATATCCGGGCCTGATCAGCTATAAGACAAAGGCAGGCGGCGGTACAACCGACTATGCGGTGGATATTTACTTTGAAGCCAAGGAAAAGAAAGCTTATGAGTGCTTTCTGAAAGAAGATACTGTCCTGCCCATGATGTATATGCCGGATGCCATCAGGGGCACTATCATGCTCATGGAGGCACCATCAGAGAAGATCACCATACGCTCATCATATAATTTTTCAGGTATGAGTTTCGCGCCAAAGGATGTCGCTGTGGAGATACAGAAGCACATACCCGACTTCAAGATGACATNNAGCCCGACTTTCGTCAGCAGATAGCAGACTCATGGCCGCAAAGCATTGATGATTCCTATGCTGCCAAGGATTGGGGATGGAAACCGGAGTTTGACCTCGCTAAGATGACGACGGACATGTTGGCTAATGTAAAGCTACATTAACATTTTAACGGTTCGTACTAACATTCATTCCTGCCCTATTATTGCCACCACTTTAGTAATTTGTAGCCCAAATGTCCGTTTATAGGTATCAGTTTTGGGAATAAGGGTCTACATCATCATTTTACTTTCATTCGTTTTCATCGACGTACAGGGGCAGTATGTCTCCAACCTACGGACCAGACATATCTCTATGGCCCGTGATACGGTCAAACTCGACAGTGTCAGCATACTGCCGAATACCCTAACGCTTACTACTATCTCAGGCAAGACCATTGATACTTCGGCATATATATTATATCCGGCTTCTTCCATATTGATATGGAAAAAGAAGCCTGCGGGAGACACGGTGGTTGTGGCTGCTTTTCAGGTTGCATTGGTATATCCTAAGGTAGAAAAACCATATGTATCCAACCTTCGCACTAAGCATATCTCCATGGCCCGCGATACTGTCAAACTGGATAGTCTGAGCGTGGTGCCCAATACCATGGAAATTCATACTGCATCAGGGCAGCCTTTAGATACGAGTGCTTATGTCTTTTATCCGTTTTCATCTTTGCTGATATGGAAGAAAAGGCCTCAGGGCGATACGGCTGCTGTTGCTACATTTCGCGTGTACCCTTTTGCTTTTGCCAATAAATACTTCAATAAAAATCACGATGAGTATATCAAAGCCTTTAAGAATAGAGCATTGACGCCATTCACCTATGTGCCTAATGAAGTATCGGCGGACAAACTGATAGACTTTGGTGCGCTGGACTACAACGGTAACCTCTCACGAGGAGTGGGTTTCGGAAGTACACAAAGTGTCACACTGAGTTCATCTTTTAACCTACAGCTGCAGGGGCAACTCACCAAGGACCTGGAGATCACTGCTGCTATAACGGACAACAACATTCCCATACAGCCCGAGGGCAATACCCAGCAGCTACAGGATTTTGACAAGATTTTCATACAGCTGCGTTATCAAAAGAACCATACGGTGATAGTAGGAGACTTTGATATGAATAGTCCGCTGGATTATTTTTTGCATTATGCTAAGAAAGCTGAAGGCGGCGGGTATTCCGGAGGGTTTGATTTCAAGAAGGCAGGAACACTTAAGACACATGTGGCAGCGGGTATATCCAAGGGGGTTTTTGCGACCAATACGATCACCCCTACAGAAGGAAATCAGGGGCCATACAGTCTCACCGGAACAAACGGCGAATCATTTGTGATCGTTTTGGCGAATTCTGAAGCTGTCTATATCAATGGCACCAAGCTGACACGCGGCGCCAGTCAGGACTATGTGATAGACTATAACTCCGGCAGGATCACCTTTACTCCCAAGAGGATCATTACGGCTGACCTGCGCATCATCGTAGAGTTTGAATACTCCCAGATGGCATATGTACGTTCGATGGTAGACGCTCGGTTAGATTATACCAGCAGTGACAAAAAGCTGAATACTTTTTTTGATCTCTACAGTGAGCAGGATGCCAAGAATCAGGGACAGAACCAAACGCTGTCTGATAATCAAAAAAGCTTTCTGGCGGGACTGGGAGACAGTATACAGANNAATGCGAGGTATACCGGTGTGGATACGGTAGGCTATAACGCAAATCAAGTGCTATATGCTCGTCATGACACATCCTATCAGGTCAATGGCCATACTGTGTATGATACTGCGTATGCATATAGTACTGACTCGACCAAGGCGATCTACTCAATCACGTTTGCGCTGGTAGGGCAGGGGTTGGGTGATTATAACCCCGCACAGAGTACCGCTAATGGCAGCGTTTATGCTTATTCACCCAAGTCGGTGACAGGGGTGACGCCTAATCAGCAGCTGACCCAGACGGGCAGTTATCTGCCTATTGTGACACTGGTGGCGCCACAGCTTCATCAGATGTATACGGTCGGGGCCAGCTACCAGATAGATAAGCACAACAAGGTCTCAGCCGAAGTAGCCATGAGCAACACGGACGTGAATGAGTTTTCAACTACCGGCAAAGAACACGACCTGGGTGCGGCTGCCAAGGTCGGGTATAACAGCGAAATAATCCTCAAAAGTGATTCAGGTAAACCTACTGAAAAACTGAACCTTGACTTTAGTTATGAGTTTTCTCAAAGCACATTCCGGGCCATAGAGCGCTACCGGACCGTTGAGTTTGCGCGGGATTTCAACTTGAATCCAAACCCTACTTCCACTTATAATGAGCATCTGGCCTCATTTGTCGCTACATATAGCGTTCTTAATTTGGGTACTGTAATGTATCGTTTCAGGACTTTTATTCAGGATTCTGTTTACAAAGGTTTTGAGAATTACATCGCAGCTGTATTGCGCAAAAAGATCTTTAATATAAATCTCAATACCAGCTATCTGCACACGGAGTCACAGCAGGGCAATTCGGATTTTATCAGGCCCAATGGCGATATCTATCTCGTGCTTAAAGCGCTCAAAGGTATACGGACCGGTATTTCTTTTAATGATGAAGTAAATATCTATAGAGATAAAAATACTGATACACTCACCAGTGTCAGCCATATCTGGCAGGAGTATCACTACTATATCGGATCTGCCGATACGACCAAAACACAATATCGCATTGAATATTCACTCAGGACCCAGGCGGCGGCGGCACAGCAGGTGTTTAAAGCAGTCGATGAGATAGCCANNGGAACCTCACATACAGAAATGTGAGTGAGACAGACACGGCTATCGCCAATCAGGAACAGAAAAATTATTATCTCGGCAGGATCAATTATTCTTTCAATGTGCTCAAAGGCCTGATAAAATCATCTACACTATATGAGCTCGGCGCCGGACGCGAACAGAAAGAGCAGATCGTGTATCTGGTCTCACCCAACAATACCGGCAACTATGTGTGGATAGGTAAAGACCCGACTCAGCCTAAGCAAATACAGGATTTTGTACCGCTCACTTATACTGTCGATACATCCTATGTTCGTTCGTATATCACCACACCGCAGTTTTATGCCGTCAATACGAATACACTGAATGAAGTGCTGAATGTCACTCCGGCCACGCTTCTTCATAAGGCAAAGGGGTTCGGTAAAATGATTTCCAAGTTATCTCTTACATCTAACCTTCAACTGACAAAAAAGATATACGCCAATAAAGATGTAGCCCTGAGCGATTATTTTAATCCATTTCCGACGGGTAACACCAGCAAGGATACCAATATAGTAACGCTCAATATGAATAGCCGGAATTCACTCTATATAAATAAGCTCGACCCCAAGGTTGGAGGCCAGTTCGATCTCAATTATACCCGAGGGCGTACATTGCTTACAGCCGGTCTTGAGAATAGGCTCACGCGAACACTGGGGCCGACTTTTAGGTGGAATATTTACAAGCAGCTGAACTTGCAAAGTAGTTATACGAATGGACTCAAGGTCAGCGAAGATGACTATGACCTGACCGAGGCATATCACATCATATCAAATGAGACCACTACTGAACTGAGTTATCTTTTTAAGGGGGCAATGCGCCTTGCTGCATCTTATTATTATGGCTTCAAATCAAATAAGGAGTATGAGTATGGCGGACAGTTTGCGGTGATCCATACGGTAGCACTCGATTTTAAATATAACCGTCATAATAAAACAACTCTGGGTGCGAAAGTCTCTTATTCAAATATCGGTTATGGTGATGCAGCCTATGTCAATAATCAGGCTCAGTATGCCATGCTGGAGGGATTGGAGAACGGTAACAATCTCGTGTGGAATGTAAGTTTCGAGAAACGCCTATCCAGTGCTATACAGCTGATCCTGACATATGATGGTCGGAAAACAGGTGGCGATAAAGTGATCAATACTGCTCACGCTGAGATCAGGGCAATATTTTAATTTACAATTGACAATGGAAAATTGATAATGGGAATACAAAAGGAATTCGCATTCTGTTTTATGTTGTTCTTGTTAGTATACATCCATCGCCATAACTGAGAAATCTGAATTCATTCGCTAAAGCATAATCATATACTCTTCGCCAGTCGTCACCGATAAAGGCTGCAACCAATAAAAGTAGAGTGCTATCCGGCTGATGAAAGTTGGTGACAAGTTCATTGACTATCTTCCATTTATAGCCGGGAGCTATCAGTAGTCTGGTTTTAGTGATAAGCCGAGGTAGGTCGTGTTTGGTTAAATAAGTAGTCAACGCCCGGAGTGCAGTCAAGGTGTCGATGTCGCCATTTAATGTATATGCATCCCATTGATGAACGGTCAGCTCTGCTGTATCAATGTCTGGATCGAGGTAGACTTTCACACCAAGCCAGTATAAACTCTCTATAGTTCTAGTCGCTGTTGTGCCGATTGCTACAATATTTTTGTTTTGACTTAATGCATCTACCAGGTGATTGATATGGCTAACAGATACATCCAGCCACTCAGCATGCATGGTGTGATCTGCAATGAGTTCTGACTTGACAGGTTTGAATGTACCTGCTCCTACGTGCAGAGTGACAAAATCCCAGCTTACGTTTTTTCTTTTGAAGTCCTCAAATATTTGTGGTGTGAAATGTAAGCCTGCTGTCGGTGCAGCTACTGAACCTTCTATTTTTGAGTAGATGGTCTGATAGGTCTCGCTGTCGTTCTTGTCTGCTTTTCGCTTGATATAGGGTGGGAGCGGGACTGCGCCTGCGATATAGAGTATCTCTGCAAATGTCTTGTCACTATCCCATCTCAAATGTATCACAAAGCAGTCACTCTGTTTCTCATGAATGGTAGCCGTGATCGTAATATTGTGATCGGGGATGGACAAGTGCAGTTCTTTCTCTTTCCACTTGTCCGCTTTGCCTACGAGGCATTTCCAGTAGACCTCATGTGTCTTTATCATGCCGGTGGTGATGTCCTTGTATCTGCTATCGGGCTCAAGGCAGAAGATCTCTATAAAAGCGCCTGTATCTTTCGGGAAAAGCAATCGAGCATGAACAACCTTTGTATCATTGAAAACTACAAATGATCCGGGAGAAATGTATTGACTGATATTCCTGTATATATCCTCGCTGATATTTCCATTATTGTAAATAAGCAGCTTCGACAGGTCCCGCTCCGCCAGAGGATATTTGGCTATCATGTCCTCAGGCAGTGAGTAGGTATAATCCGCTATTCGTATATCGCGAGGATGCAAGTTTTTATTTCTTCTTTTTTGCTGTGGCCTTTACTTTCGACTTTTTGCTTACATCCTTCTTCACTTGCGACTTGCTGCTTGCGACTTCTACCTTTTTTTTCACTTTCGACTTACTCAATATCTCATGCCCCATCTTGTCGCGCTTGGTCTGCAG
>PLSN01000446.1 GCA_003165135.1 Bacteroidota bacterium | reverse complement strand
TGGTATCAACCCACGTATACCCATATTGACGATATTCTCGCCTTTTGTAGGCTCCCAATTGCCATCAGGTATTACTTCTACCCATTCGAAACTGTGATTGACCGATAGCGATACTGTGATCACTATATCACTGGTAGCAGTACCATGCGGAGGTATGGTCAGCGAGGTCAGCTGACTGCCGCCAGAGGTTTGAAACTGTCCTGTAGCCACACATGACCCTGCCGGTATAGGCGAGGTGGCAAAGAGCGGATTGACTACAGTAGTAGCTCCTGCCGGTGCCTGACCGCTTTCCAGCCAGTTGTATGGATATGGATAATTCACACTGGCATAGTTATAGTTATAAGTTCCCTTTGACTCAAAACCCCAGTATCCCTGGAGTTTATTACCATTGACGGTGATTTGCTCTGTATTGACCAGATAGGTGGTGATATAAGTATTGACCCCCACAAAACTGGCTATGGTACATGGAAAGAACGTATCAATAGTAACGGGAAATCCCTGATAGGTAAAAGTAGTATCATAATAAAGGTTCACGCCATAGTTCTGATAGGCCAGAGAAACACGCAGGTACTGATAGGTCCCCGGTGTCACACTATCGAGCGATACGCTATAGAAGGTGCCATTATTAGGAGTGAGTACTTCTTTGGAGAAATCAATAGCACTCGCACCTCCGGCGGTGGTAGTAGGAGTCATATAAAGTACTGCTCCAGTACCTAAAGCTGTATTCGCATTCTGTGCCAGCTCGATATAGTGACCGCTCATGACGTTCATGTGAGGGCTCTGTGCTGCATGGCCTGCAGGCATAGTATCTGGTTGACCAAAATTATTTAGCCGTACCTGGGTAGAGTCAAATACAAATTTGAAAATAAGACGAGGGCCTATGGTAATATTCTGGCAGACTGAGTTAGAACAGGTAGTGCCAGGTGTAGAAACATCAAGGCAAACGTTATAAGTACCCGCACCACTAAAAACATGTGACAGAGATATAGCATTGGTAGTTGAAGTACTCCCGGGAAAGGTCCAGTTGTGGTTATTGGCAGAACTAGTATCTGTACTATGCAGATAAACGCTATCTCCGCTAATAGTATAAGTCCAGGCAGCACTGATATGGCAATTGCTGTTTTTTTTGCAAGACGATACAATAAGAAGAGCGGAGATAATGATCCCCAGTATGATACTTTTACGCATTAATATTTGAGTTTGTTTACCCAATATTAAGCTTTTCGGGAGCGGAAACCAAAAAAAATCCCCCGACTTATCGTCGGGGGACACCAAACCTAGTTTAACCCTTAAAAACTAAACTCTATTAAATAGACGTCAGGGGGGACAAAATTGGTTGCACATGTGCACCTTTTAACGTATAATTAACAACCATTTTAACGAAAAAATGCTCTCATTTACAGATAATTTTAAAAACAACCTAAACCACTACCATTATGGCAATACCAGCAGGACAAACAGCACCCGATTTTAAACTATTTAACTCAGAAAAAAAGGAAGTATCCCTCTCTGATTTCAAAGGCAATCATAATGTCATCATACATTTCTACCCACAGGCCTTCACCGGGACCTGTACCGCACAACTCTGCAATATGCGCGACAACCTCAATTTTTATACCAGCCTGGGCTGTGTGGTACTGGGCATTTCAGTTGATTCTATTTTTACATTGGCTGAGTTTAAGAAGCAGCAAAACTATAATTTCGACCTCCTTTCTGATTTCAATAAAGAAGTCTCCACTGCATATGACATGCTGATGGAGAACTTCGCTTTCGGCATGAAAGGCGTATCAAAACGCGGTGCTTTTGTGATCAACAAAGAAGGTGTGATCGCATACTCAGAGGAAACCGCCAATCCGGGCGTACAGGTCGATTTTGATGCTATAAAGGCTGCGGTCGAAAAATTGTAACAGCCTGTATCACAGAGACCACAGAGGATATTGAGAAATACAAAGAGAACACAGAGGTGAATGCATCGTCAGTGCTCTGTGTGCTCTTGGCTGTTCCTCCTTAATTCTCTGTGCTCTCTGTGATACAATGTATTTTATTCCACATTGCCCTGTTATCAATTATCCATTCTTACTTCTATATTTACGCCGTTCAATCAACAATACAACATGGCATCTTACGAACTCATCATGCCCAAAATGGGGGAAAGTATCACCGAAGCGACCATTCTGAAATGGCTCAAAAAAGAAGGTGAGGCAATAAAAACGGACGAAGCTGTCCTCGAAATAGCAACCGATAAAGTAGACTCTGAAGTGCCGTCGCCTGTGGCGGGTACGCTGGTCAAAATGTACTATAACGAAGGCGATGTAGTGGCAGTGGGCAAACCAGTAGCCATCATCGAAACAGGTGGAACCTCACCCCAACCCTCTCCAAAGGAGAGGGAACAAATACAAACTGCGGAGAAAGCAAGTCCTTCGCAAACCGTATCTGCGACCAAGTCAGTCAGCACTCCTACCCCAGCGGTCTCTCAGCCCACGGGTGATAGGTTCTATTCGCCGCTGGTGCTGAATATAGCCCGTCAGGAAGGTATCTCGATGACAGAGCTCGAGAGCCTGCAAGGCACAGGTGCTAATGGCCGTGTGACCAAGAAAGATATCCTCGAGCATGTGGAGAAGCGCCACCTCGCTCCTGCCCAGCAGATCGTGCAGACATCTGTCGCACCCCCGGTGGTCAATACCGAAGCGCCTAAACAGGAAACGAATGTCGTCGCTGCCAAATCATACTCCGGCAATGTCGAGATCATAGAGATGGACCGTATGCGCAAGCTCATAGCTGAGAATATGGTCAAGTCCAAGCACACCTCGGCCCACGTGACCTCATTCGTCGAGGCGGATGTGACCAATATTGTGCTGTGGAGGAATAAAATGAAGAAGAAGTTTCAGGAGCTATATGGCGAGAACCTGACCTTCACGCCGATCTTCGTCGAGGCTGTGGTCAAGGCCCTGCGCGACTTCCCGCTGGTCAACTCATCGATAGACGGCAACAACATCATCGTCAAAAAGGACCTCAATATCGGTATGGCTGCGGCACTGCCATCAGGGAACCTCATAGTACCCGTGATCAAAAACGCCGACCTACTCAACATAGTCGGCATAGCTAAAAAAGTAAACGACCTCGCTAACCGCGCCCGTCTCGGTAAACTCAAACCCGATGAGATCGAGGGCGGCACTTTCACTCTGTCCAATGTCGGCACCTTCGGCAATGTGATGGGTACCCCTATCATCATGCAGCCGCAGGTGGCGATACTCGCTGTCGGCGCTATCAAGAAGAAACCCGTAGTCATAGAGACCGAAGATGGCGATCTGATAGGCATACGCCACATGATGTTCCTGAGCCACTCGTATGACCACCGTATCGTAGATGGCGCACTGGGCGGCTCATTCGTGCGCCGAGTAGCTGACTATCTGGAGAAGTGGGATAGCAGCAGGGAGATTTAAGTGTAGGTTATAAGTAATAGGTTTTAGGAAATACAGGAGTGGCATAAGCTGGCGAGATGAAAATAAAGGAGGTCATAAAGAAATTGGAAAGTGAAGGTTGGATTTTGGCCAGACAAAAGGGTTCTCATAAAACTTTCAAAAAGTCCGGAGTACCAGAACTAATAACAGTCGCAGATCACGGCATAAACGAGCCTATGAAAACCGGCACCCTCAAAGCGATCAAGAAGATAGCTGGATGGGATTAGTTAATTAAGGTCTCAATTATTATCATTAAATTTGCTAGTATGAAATATCTAGTAGTTTTTACCAAAGAACCTGATGGAACTGTTTCAGCAGAAGTGCCGGACCTGCCTGTCTGCACCAGCTATGGGGCTACCCAGCAGGAAGCAGAAGCAAATATCAAAGAGGCTATCGAGTTGCACTTATCCGTGATGAAGGAAGAAGGGATGGATGTACCATCTCCCACACATCTCGCACAGTTAGTGGAAGTAGGTTGATCTGATTTTTCTGAGCCACTCGTATGACCACCGTATCGTAGATGGCGCACTGGGCGGCTCATTCGTGCGCCGTGTAGCTGACTATCTGGAGAAATGGGATGGTAGTAGGGAGATATAGTTGATTTCGGATGGCGGATTTTTGATTGTGGATTGAATACAAGAGTGGCGTTGGAAACGCCGGAGTGAAAACGAGGTCGAGAATGGATCCGTTTTAAATTAAGTTGAAATGATTCTTAAATCACAGTTCGCCGACCCTGACAAATCAATATCACAATTAATTCAGGGTTTTTGGATGATTGAGAATGAATCCGAGACTGATTTAGAAGCGACGGTATTACCCGATGGAATGGTCGACTTGCTTCTCTTTAAATCATCAACCGAATCATTTCAGGCAGTCCTTACAGGGATTAATACGGGGCCATCTGACGTGGTGGTAGTTTCAAAAACCAAAATATTCGCCGTCACTTTTAAGCTACTTGCCATTGAATATCTATTGCGAAATCCGATACCCAATTTATTAAACAGTATGAAACCTGCTTCCAACGAATTTTGGCAATTCGGAGTAAATGATTTAAATGATTTTGAACTTTTCTGCAGGAAAACCACCGAAAAAGTAAAATCAATAATGCCCGATAATATTGATGTACGAAAAAGGGAATTATTTGAACTCATCTATTCCTCTAATGGCTCATTAAGTGTAAAGGAACTTTCGGAAAAGGTGTATTGGAGTCCCCGTCAAATCAACCGCTACTATAATCATCAATTTGGTATT
>PLSN01000404.1 GCA_003165135.1 Bacteroidota bacterium | reverse complement strand
TGATCACTGCTATGATGGCTACCTTGTCTAAAGTAGCTGCACTGGCGGCCTTTTACAGGCTATTTAGCACTTGTTTTATCGGTAGCTTCCATGTTTTCGCATGGACTTTGAGCATCGTGGCTGCAGTTACTATGCTGGTTGGAAACCTGACCGCTCTCAATCAGGACTCATTCAAACGTATGCTCGCATACTCAGGCATAGCACACGCAGGCTATATGCTTCTGTCGATCATAACGCTGTATCACAATACTCCCAATTCACTTTTCTTTTACGCCACAGCTTATTCATTTGCATCGATAGGAGCTTTCGCCATCGCCATGATCGTGATAAAAAATACTAAAAGCGAAAAGATAGATGCTTTCAATGGTCTTGGCAAAAAGAAGCCTCTATTGGCATTTACACTTACTGTACTTATGCTGTCAATGGCAGGTATACCACCGATGGCCGGATTCTTTGGTAAATATTATATTTTCCTTGATGCGATCAGAAATCAGCACCTTCCACTGGTAATTGTAGCTGTCGTCACATCAGTGATCAGTGTATACTTTTACTTCAAGGTCATTCTGGCCATGTGG
Organism: Bacteroidota bacterium; assembly: GCA_003165135.1. Lineage (GTDB taxonomy): Bacteria > Bacteroidota > Bacteroidia > Chitinophagales > LD1 > UBA1941. Next base: position 2,969 of record PLSN01000404.1, on the reverse strand, counting down.
ACCAAAGACAGTGATGAGGTAGCCTTTAGCGCTGATATGCCCTACACTATTGTGTCTCTGGTATGCCTCTTTGTCACCCTTGTTCTGGGTATATTCCCCGGTATAATTTCTTCTTTATTTTAGTATCAGGCCGTTTAAGATAGTAAAGGTATGCCTTATTAAGCATCTGGTGGGTTTGACCCTTTTAAATTACTCTTTTACAGAAAACTAATTTAACTAATACATCAAACTGCTATATTAGCTTTTCAAAATCATAATAATGAAAATCTACCTTCAGCTTTTGGCTATAGCAGCTACCGCAATTATTTTTAATAGTTGTAAAAATGGTGGCTCAGTCCAAGGCGCATCAAACTCAGCAGAATTCGAAAAACAACTGCAGGAGAAACTCATCAATGCCAAAGAAGGTGATGTGATAGAGCTGCCTGAAGGAACATATAATATCTCTCGACCTCTGATCCTGGATGGAATTAAGAATGTGACCATAAAAGGCAAAGGATCCGATAAGACTGTATTGAATTTTAAAAATCAGAAGGATGGTGCTGAAGGTCTGCGTGTCACTGCTAATGGCATAGTACTGGAAGACTTCGCAATACTGGACGCAAAGGGTGATTGCATCAAGATAGAAGATGTAATGAATGTCACATTCAGAAGGCTAAAAGTGGGCTGGACAACACTTCACTCGCCTTCAAACGGCTCTTATGGCCTATACCCTGTGGGATGCTCCAATGTACTCGTCGAGGACTGTGAGGTATTTGGTTCATCAGATGCCGGTGTATATGTCGGACAGTCAAAGAATATCATCGTACGCAGAAACAGGGTGCATGATAACGTGGCTGGTATAGAGATCGAAAACTGTATAGATGCAGATGTATATGAAAACTCCAGTTTCAATAATACCGGGGGTCTATTGGTATTTGATAATCCTGACCTGCCTGTCAAGAACGGTATGCGCTGCCGTGTTCACAATAACAAGATATACGACAACAATACCAATAATTTCGGCCCTAAGGGCACCTCTGTATCAGAGATTCCTGCCGGCACAGGATTTATCGTGATGGCTACCAATCAGTGTGAGATATACGCTAATGAAGTCAACAACCATAACAGCGTAAGCGGAGCGATCATATGCTATCTCACTCTCAAGAAGCCATATAAAGACACCCTATATGATCCATACTGCGGTGGTATATCTGTACACGACAATAACATCAGGCGTGGAACAGGCAATATAGACCAGAGTGTCAATTTCGGCCAACTGCTGAGTGCATTGTTTGGTGACAAAGTGCCAGACATCGTGTATGACGGCAGCGTAAATCCTACATATAAGAACAACGATGGCTCTATCAAGGAAGACCAGAAGATCTGCATCAGAAATAACGGCAATGTGACCTTCGTCAATCTCGATATGGCGCACAATAATAAGAACATGACCACTGACATCTCTGTGATGGATTGTACTGTGCCGGGATGGCAGGATGTCAAGCTTATTCAGTAAATACTGTCTTTATAGACTTTCTTAGTATCTTGCCATCATCTTAAAAGTATCACAGTGATGGAAGTCAAATCGGCTGAATATGTAGCCACGTATGTAGATGTCAATAAATGTCCTGAAACTTTCATGCCTGAGTATGCCCTGATAGGCAGATCAAATGTGGGCAAATCCTCTCTGATCAACTATATTTGCAATCACAAAGGACTAGCTAAAGTATCTGGCACACCGGGTAAAACCCAGACCATTAATTACTTTGTAATCAATAACACCTGGCACCTGGTGGACCTGCCCGGATATGGATATGCGAGAAGGTCTATGTCTGAACGCAAGAAGTGGACGACGATGATCGAAAACTATCTGCTCAAAAGAAAACAGCTGCAGTATGTCTTTATCCTGATAGATTCGCGCATACCACCGCAGGAATCCGATTTGAATTTCATCCATTTTCTCGGAGAACATAACCTTCCGTTTATCATAGTTTTTACCAAAGCTGACAAACCGGGAGGCAAAGAAACATTATACAATATTGAGATGTTTAAAAGGCTGCTTCAGCAGAACTGGGATGAGCTACCCGATATGTTTGTGACATCATCCGAGCGCAAGTATGGCAAAGAACTGCTATTAGCTTTCGTCGAAGCATCCAATAAGGAGTTTGCTACATCGGGCAAGAAGAGGATGGATGAGCATCCGGGCTAGACAAATTATTTTTTCCACTTAATATCACATCCTATACTGGGTCTTTGTCTGGGAGATGGTTTCTGTCCCGACAGGATAGCGTCCAATGCAGCCCTTATGTCTTTGCCGTCAGCAGGAATGTGATTGGACGGGCGTGAGTCATCTAGTTGGCCACGATACACCAGCGTCATATCTGCGTCATAAATAAAGAAATCAGGCGTACATACAGCATCATATGTCTTTGCTACATCCTGGTTTTCATCCACCAGATATGGGAACGGATACTTTAGTTCAGTAGAAACCTTTAGCATATTCCCCGGCGAGTCCTCCGGATACGTAGTAAAGTCATTTGAATTTATCGCTACAAATGCTATCCTTTTTGGTATGTAGGTATTTGCCAATCTTACCAACTCCTCATTGATGTGTTTGACATATGGGCAATGATTACAAATGAACATTATGACTATTGCAGGCTTGCTTTTAAAGTCACTAAGTGAAACATTGTTTCCACTTATTACGTCATGTAATGTAAAGTCCTGAGCCAAAGTACCCAGATCGATCATTGTAGATGGTGTAAGTGCCATTTATTTGGAATTTAAACAGTGTAATTTGCATTTTTTTTCTGAATAATGTGTCCTGACAATACATAGCAGTTGTCTTATATGACCAATTATACGAAGTCGATCTGATATAGAAGCAAGTAAAATTAATTATTATAGATTTGGCTGGGGATGAAAGTAGAAACTACAAAAAAAATAATATTGTCCGGTAATACAGGTGTAGGCAAAACCTCTCTGGTAAG
>PLSN01000459.1 GCA_003165135.1 Bacteroidota bacterium | reverse complement strand
ATTGGTCAGACCATGCAATACCACCCTCATGGTGATGCGAGCATCGGCGATGCACTGGTCAATATCGGCCAAAAAGAACTCATCTTTGACACGCAGGGAAACTGGGGCGATGTGCGCACAGGCGATAGCGCTGCTGCACCGAGATACATAGAGGTGCGTCTTTCTAAATTCGCAAAGGACGTAGCATTCAATCCCGATACCACAGAGTGGCAGCTGAGCTATGACGGCCGTAAGAAAGAACCTATCACACTGCCGATGAAATTTCCGCTGCTCTTGTTTCAGGGCACGGATGGTATCGCGGTAGGCCTCTCGACCAAGATCATGCCGCATAATTTTATCGAGCTCATCAAGGGCTCAATAGATATTCTGAAAGGCAAAAAGACCAAGCTCTATCCTGATTTTCCGACGGGAGGTTTTGCTGATGTGAGCGAATATAATAGCGGCGGCAGAGGTGGCAGGATCAAGGTCCGCGCCAAGATAGAAGTGGTAGACAAGAAAACTCTTTCTATCCGCGAGATACCTTACAGCACTACCACCGGATCACTCATAGAGTCTATCCTTAAGGCCAATGAAAAAGGCAAGATCAAGATCAAAAAGGTCGTTGACAATACTGCCAAGCATGTCGACATCACGATAGACCTCGTACCCGGTACTGATCCTGACGTGACCATTGATGCATTGTACGCCTTCACCGACTGTCAGATATCCATCTCACCTAATGCCTGTGTGATCGTAGATGAAAAACCTGTCTTTGTGACAGTAGATGAGATACTACGTATTTCAACAGAGAAAACCAAAGTGCTCCTTAAGCGTGAACTGGAAATAAAGCAGGCCGAACTCAATGAAAAGTGGCACTTCTCTTCACTCGAAAAAATATTTATCGAGAAGCGCATCTATCGCAATATCGAAGAAGCCGAAACATGGGATGCGGTCCTCACTACGATAGACAAAGGCCTCACGCCATACAAGAAACAATTCAAACGCACGATCACTACGGAGGACATCACTCGCCTGACCGAGATCAAGATCAAGCGTATCTCAAAGTTTGATTCTTTCAAAGCAGACGAAGAGATCAGAGGTGTCGAGGCGGCGCTGAAACAAGTGGCACATGACCTCAATAACCTTAATGATTATGCGATAGCTTTCTTCGAGGAACTGCTCAAGAAATATGGCAAGGGACGCGAGCGCAGGACGGAGATCAAAGGCTTTGAAACCATAGAAGTGAAACATGTCGTGGCAAATAATGCCAAGCTCTATGTCAACTATGCCGAGGGTTTCATTGGTACAGGACTGAAGAAGGATGAATTCGTCTGCGAGTGCTCGGACATCGATGATATCATCGCGATCACGCGCGCAGGCAAGATGATGGTGACACGTCTCGGCGATAAAAAATTCGTGGGCAAAGACATTATCTATGTGTCCGTGTGGCAGAAGAATGACGAACGCACAGCATACAACGTAGCCTATTACGACGGCCCATCGAAGCGTGCATTCGTGAAGCGTTTCAATGTAACAGGTGTGACCCGTGATAAGGAATACGACATCACGCAGGGGGGCACTGGTTCGAAGATATTGTACTTCACCGCTAACAGTAACTCTGAGGCGGAGATAGTTCGCGTACAACTGCACCCTAACAGCAATGCGCGTATCAAGGAGTTTGATTTTGATTTCAGCACGCTGGACATCAAAGGCCGCGGCGCTGTGGGAAATATTCTGACCAAGTTTCCGGTGAGGAAAGTGGACCTCAAGGAAAAAGGTGTATCTACTATCGGCGGCCTGAAACTATGGCTGGACGAGAAATATGGACGCCTCGTGAGCGAGGAAAGCGAGAAATCAAAATACCTCGGCGAGTTCCATACTGGAGATCAGGTGCTCGTGGTGTTTAAGGATGGTAATATCGAGCTCACCAATTACGAAGTGACCAATAAATATGAGATGGACGACATCTATCTGGTGGAGAAATTCAGCAAGGATAGAGTGTACTCATGTGTTTACTTCGATGGAGATAGCAAACAATACTATGTCAAACGATTTAAGATAGAGCTGAAGAAAGAGAAAGAGAAATCTCCGATCATCACCGAGCACAAAGACTCCAAGCTCGCTATCTTCTCTTCTAAGCCAGTACCACAGGTGAAGTTCCACTATCTGAAAGGGAAAGAGAAAGAGAAGCTCGAATCAGAGGTCAAGCTCACAGAGATCATCGATGTAAAAGGCTGGAAAGCCCTTGGCAACAGGCTCTCACAGTACCTTGTGACGGGGAAAGTAGTAGACACCACCAAGGACGAAGAACCTGAAGAAGACCTCGAAGTAGGCGATACTGTAGAATGGGATGTAAAGTCTGATAATAAAGGGAAGACGAAAGGCAAGCAGCAGGATTTGTTTTAGGAATTAAATCATAATTATGACACATACAATAAAGATGTTTCCTGTGCCGCCGCTCGCGTCCCGCGAGTGGCTACTATGCCCAGCCTCCGGCTGGAAGCCTGCCAATACACTCGCCGGAGGCGAGCGAGAGCCCAGTGACTTGGAGATTTGACAACTTTGGGAAAGTTGTCAAATCTATGTGGTGTCGATGACCCGCAAATAACAAAGCCCACAGTATAAACCGTGGGCTTTGTTATGACTATCAGTGAGACTAATTAATGTTTTACCACTAGCTTCTGTGTATCATACTTGCCGTCCACATTGACCGACAGGGTATAGACACCATCAGACAAAGCAGATACATCTACACCGGTGTTATTCTTGCCTAATGATAAAGTCTTTGATATTTGATACACAAGGCGGCCTGTCATATCATGCATCTGAATCTCGGCAGTCTCTCCTGCTTTATCGCTTTGTATCACTACAGTAGCATGATCGCTGGATGGCTGAGGCATAATAGACCAACCAGTGACACCGGTGGCAGCTATGTCCTGTATACCGGCAGTAGAAGCCTGCGAATAATACCCTTCATCGGTACCTGTAGTACCATTGATAGTCGAGTGGGTGATGGAGGCCAGAACAACACCATTGACAGTCGGGGACAGCCATTCAAATATCTCATAGTGATCATGCGTATAAGTAGACGTAGAAGCCTGAATGGTAGTGTCATATATATCTTCCACTACATTAAAACGGAGTACATTGGTGAAGGTGCCTGCCTGAGTGGTCAAAATGCCATAGGCATCTGCTGTCTTAGTGACTGTGACAGAAGCACTGATGGTACCAGCA
>PLSN01000134.1 GCA_003165135.1 Bacteroidota bacterium | reverse complement strand
CAGGATGAGTGTATACGATGTGAGAGGTGCACTGGTGAGTGAAGAAACCATCAATGCAGAGATCGGAATGAATGTTTATACTATACCGAACCCATCTCATTTGGCCAGCGGATTCTATACAATGAATGTAAGTGCCGGTGAGAAGAACTTCGGTATCAAAATGCTGAAAGAACAATAATAGGCATCAGGGTTTTAACAGTCCCGAACCCTGTAATTGTTCAATATATCTTATCTTTGTGAATGGAAAGTGTTACAATGACACTTTCCATTCACTTTTTTATACCAGTTCAAAATCATAACGATGAGATCAATTAAACATGCCTGGATAATGTTGATGTTTGTCTGCAGCGCTTCGGCCATACAGGCACAGGATTTCATGATGCAGGGCTGGTTTTGGGATTACCCACAGTTCACTGGCACGAAGACCTACGCACAATACCTTCAAACTCAGATACCCGATATCAAAGAAGCAGGGTTCAATTATATATGGCTGCCGCCGATGTCAGCTGCTGCTGGTGGCGATACCAATATGGGCTATGATGTCAAAGATTATTATGATCTGGGCGAGTATGCAGGGCCTACGAGGTTTGGTACACGCACGGATGTAGATAATATCATTCACGCACTGAATGCCGCTGGTGTGCATCCTGTCGCTGACCTGCTGTATAATCAAAGAGCAGATGGCGCGCCTGAGATCAATAATGCTGTAAAAGGATGGATCGAAAATTATGCCAGTGGCATCAATAACGGAGATAATCCCTATCCATCAGATAGGTTTCGCGCATATATATTGTTGGGTGGAAACACCGGCAATGATACGGGTACCTATTATGTCAAGATCCGCTCGGCTTCACAGAGTTCAAATTTTTATGGCCTGCCGTATACTTGCGCGATGTGGACACACCGGGTGCCACTGCGGTCAGACTCCACACTCGATACATGGGAGTATGAACCAAATGATGGAGGCGAATGTGGTGATACAAGCAATTTCTTTACACTCGGAGCACGCAAATATGCGCATATAGACAATGGTGGCTGCGGCATAGATGAATTCAGGATCACGATGGATACCAGCATGTTTGACTCTGCAGGAGATACTCTTTTTATCACTATGGCCAATGATAATACGTCGGGGATTTCCGGTTTTGGAGATCAGTTCGTACACAATATTTTTTACAGCGGAGTGGATAGTAATCTCTATAACCAAATACAATATGAGACCTTCACCGACTTTACCAATGAGCCAAGTGGGAGAGGAGCTATGAACTGGTCCAACTTCAAACCAAATGGTAATCCGACCACGCTAAGCGGCGATTGGGATGAAATGCTTTTTGATTATGACATAGACCAGAATGTCACTTCCACTCAGACTGTCCTGGAGGATTATTCAGAGTGGATGTTTGACTCAGTCGGTATAGGTGGTATGAGGGTAGATGCAGTGAAAAATTTCACCTATACTTTCACTTCAGATATGATCAACTATCTCAATCAGCATGGGCACAATCCCGGTATGATAGTAGGAGAATACTATGATTTTTATTCTCCTAACCTGTTGACCTTTATCAATAATGTGAATAATGGACTGACACAAAGCTCACTTGATTCGGTATCAATGCGTGTATTCGATTTCGCACTACGTGGAGGAACCAACTCTGTAAACGGCAATCCCGGTGGTCTCTATGCCGCCTGTCAGACTTATGGGTATGATTGCCGCCAGATATTTACTTCCGGAATGGTCAACTATGGTGGTGGTAGCGGTGGCAGTACCGGTGGCGGCGGCGGCAATCCGAAAAACTCAGTCACATTTATCAATAACCATGATTTCCGTGATCCGGGACAGCCTATTACCAATAATCCGGAACTGGCTTATGCGTTTATCCTGACCAATAATTTTCTTGGTATACCATGTGTATATTATTCGGATTATTATCAGAGTAACTTCATGCGAGGCCGTATCAAAGCCATGATGCATGCTAATCAGAGATGGATAAAAGGCTCTACATGGATAGAAAACCTCTCTGGTGTCGGAGATCCAAACAGTCAATATTTTGTGAGTGGATTGAATACTACCACAGTCATCTATCAGCAGCATAATCCGGTGACCAATGATGATGTGATCGTGGCGATCAACTTTGCCGGTGACACACTCGATGTATATCAGCAGGTCAATACCGCCAACGNNTAGGAGATACCTTCACAGATATTCTGGGTCTGGCAGTGCCACCGACCCTTACCACCATCACAGCTAATAACGAACTACATGTGAAACTGCCTCCGAGAAGTTTCACTGTATATGTCCAGGGCAACCATATCGACAGCCTCATTTCTGTGAATGATACTATCACTCCGGTAGATACAGTTGTCGTTCCTACTGGTATAAAACCTGTAGAGGCATCAGGGGTATTTGCGAAAATATTTCCAAACCCATTCTCGTCTATGATCATGGTGTCGATGAACCTGCCTCAGGATGAGTCGGTCACCGCTCAGATCACAGATCTATCCGGCAGGGTCATATATACTGACTCAGGCATGACACAAAATGGGAAACTGGTCCTCAATCCGGGTATAGATATTGCCGGGATATACTTCCTGAGACTGAGCACTGCTGAGCAGTCGCAGACATATAAGATCGTGAAGCAATAGAGACTTTATAGTTCTATTCAAAAATCTCATAGCAGAAATCAAGGCTTTTGCATAGCTTCGCCATGTGAAGATCATTTTCAAGATATTTACCCAAAGCCTGAGGCTGTCATTTGAGGAGTTGCGATCATCAAAACTTCGTTCCTTTCTGTCACTCACCGGTATCACTATCGGTATTCTTTGCGTTATATCAGTTCGCACAGCAGTCAATTCCCTGGAGAAAAACATCAAAGACAGTTTTGATACTTTCGGTGGTGATATACTCTATGTACAGAAATGGCCAATCATATTCTCTGATGACTACCCATGGTGGAGATTTTACAACAGGCCCCAATGCACCCAGAAAGAAATGGAGATGGTGCGCGATAAACTCAAACTCGCAGAGGCCACGGCATTGGTTTCTTTCAATGGTGGCAAAACGGTAAAGTATGAAGACCGGGTAGCGGAGAAAATAACGCTCACTGGTGCAACGTATCAGTATGACCACATTAAGGATATGGAGTTTAGTCAGGGACGGTATTTCACACAAACTGAAGCTGACAATCCTACCTACGTGTGTATCATAGGCTCTGATATTGCCGAGTCTTTGTTTGAAGGGAGGACCCAGATCATCGGGGAGAATATAAGGTTAGAGGGGATTCAACTGAAAGTAATAGGTGTTTTCAAAAAAGAAGGAAATAACCTGATAGGATGGACGCTAGATGATATGGTCATGGTTCCCTATTCGATATTGAGTACATTTATCAATACCAATGGCGGCGGCGATGGTGACCCGCTTATGGCAGTGAGGCCTAAGCCCGGTATACCGGTCGATGAACTCAAATATGAAGTAAAAGGAGTGATGCGTTCTGTAAGGAGATTGTCACCTCAGAAGGAAGATAATTTCGCCATCAATCAGATGAGCCTTATTACTGATCAGATCTCAGCATTATTTGTTTTTGTGAATATCGCTGGTATGTTCATTGGAGGATTTTCGATACTGGTGGGCGGATTTGGTATTGCGAATATTATGTTCGTATCAGTAAAGGAACGCACTAATATTATCGGTATCAAAAAAGCATTAGGAGCTAAACAGATTTATATTCTCCTGGAATTTCTGCTCGAAGCCATTATGCTCTGTATGATAGGAGGGGCGATGGGGCTGATACTGGTATTTGGATTGGCAGGCTTGGCCAACCTTATGCTTCAACATTCGCAATCAAGTTTTGTATTTCACGTCACGGCATACAATGTCAGCATAGGCCTGTCTATATCTATTGTGATAGGTGTGATAGCAGGGTTCATACCTGCATGGCAGGCATCACGTATGAAACCCGTCGATGCGATAAGAAGCACCTCATCTGGTGGCAGTTGTTGGTTGCCTGTTGGCAGGTAATACAACAAAGCATTAATTAAAGTTGCCGAAATCAAAAATCCACAATCCAAAATCACAACAGTGCCAGTGCGTATTGTTTTATTTTTACGATCATAGCGCTAAGACCATTGGAACGCTGTGAAGATAGATGCGAGCGTAGGCCCGTACGCTCTATGAAGTCTAGTTTTGCAGTTATTATATCCTCGGGCTTTTGA
>PLSN01000255.1 GCA_003165135.1 Bacteroidota bacterium | reverse complement strand
GCAGTACTGTGAAATATGAAATTTCAATAATACATAAATGAATTTTTTTGACTGGAGGAATCAATGCTGTATCAATCCAGATAAGGATACCTGACCTTGACCAGATAGAGCCCCTGAGGAGGAGATGATACGGCGAATGGCAGTTCCTCTTTGGCCTCGACTATACGCTTGTAGTCATCGATATTGAACTTGCCGCGGCCGATATAGAGGTGCACACCCACTATTTTTCGCACCATACCGCGTAGGAAACGATTTGAAGTGATGGTGAAGCGCATGAACTCATTCTCGCGGAAACCTGCCACGGCGGGCCTTGTTACTTTTTCCCAGCGTGCCTCGGTCACGTTGCAGATATTGGTCTTGAAGTCCTCACTGGGACGGCATAGTGTGGTGAAGTCAGAGAACGTAGGCAGAAGTGCTGCAGCTTCGTTCATCAGGTCCCAGTTGATACCCTTGGTGTATATATGTGTGCTGTAGTGCCGCAGGAAGGGATTTTTGTCAGCATGGATATAGTACTCGTAGGTCCTGCTAAAGGCATCAAAGCGGGTATTGGCGCGGTCAGCTACAGGAAAGACCCGGAAGATCGTGATGTCATAGGGCAGAAGTGAGTTGAGCCGATAGGCGAACTTCTCATCGAGGGCCTTCTCAGTAGTAAAGTGGGCATAAAAATCAGTGGCATGTACACCTGCATCTGTCCGGCCGCAGCCACCGGTAGAGATATGTTCGCTAAGCAGGGTAGACAGAGCGATATTGATGCACTCCTGTACGGACTTGGCATTTTTCTGCACCTGCCAGCCGCTGTAGCCGGTACCATCGTATGCCAGATGTATGAAGTAGCGCAAGGATTTTTTTGTGCAATAATAAACTATTTACCCCCAAACCCCCTAAAGGGGNNCCCTTTAGGGGGTTTGGGGGTAATAAAATAAAAAAAGCCCTTCCACCGTAATGGAAGGGCTAGTATTGAAATTGATATGAATTATTTGCTGTTGTCTACTGTCTCAGGCTCGATAGACATGATAGGAGACAGGTCTATAGCCGAGTAGATCTTGGTCGCTCCATTGGTGCTCACTGTACGTATCCTGTAGTAGGAGTCAGTGTTGGAATCAAACGGTGCGTCATCTTCTACATTGATATAGTTTTTGCTCTTGACCAGAAAGTCGGATACTTTTACAGCCTTGCAACGGGTGAATCCCTCGCTGGGATCTTTGCTTTTCTCTATGTAGATCATGTCTACGGTCCTCAAATTCTGAGAGTAGAGATAAAGCATGACATTGCCATCCAGACGCTCCAGCTCCAGACTTACGTCATTAGCTGACAGCGGCTTGAATAGCCATTGTTTTTGGACTGATTTGTTTTCAGGACTTACTACACCGCTAGCGGCAAATGAGGTATAAAAAGAACCGATGAAAGCGGCTATTATTAGTATGGATTTTTTCATAATAGAGGAATTATATCATCACTTACGGTACTCCCGGAGCAAAGTTTCGTTTTTTATGAAAAAAAGTATCTATCAGAAATGGTAAAAGGCAACTTACGGGTCGCCTTTTATTACCTAAACAAACACAAAACCTATTCTCTATTCTTGGTATCGTTTACGCCGGAAGCCATGNNGACTATATAATAACAAGTAAAGACTTGTCTTTCAATAATATACTTTCATTTCTCAGGACATTGCAATAATTCTTACATTCGTTTATAAAATCTCAAGGCAATATGATCCAGGCTACAGTAAATGGCAAAAACACTCATACGATAGATAGTGGCAAAATAGATGGGGTGGAATATGAATGGGACCTGCTGGCGCTGGAGAATAACAGTTTTCATATCATCAGGGACAACCAGTCCTATAGGGCTACGGTGATCAACATCAATCATGAAGAAAAAACCATGCTCATCAATGTAAACGGCAATGACTATGAGATCAGCATCAAAGATAAATATGACCTGCTGCTCCAGCAGATGGGCATCAGTATCAAATCAGCAGCTCAGATCAATAACTTCAAGGCGCCGATGCCGGGACTGATACGCGAGGTGATGGTCCTGACAGGTGCAGAAGTATCAAAGGGCGATATACTCCNNGAAAATGGAAAATGCCCTCAAATCTCCCCGCGAAGGAAAAATAAAAAAGATAAATATCACCGTAGGCAATGCCGTAGAGAAAGGCCAGATACTGATCGAGTTTGAATAAGGGGCAAATACGAAGGATAATAAGCGATAGGGAGAATAAATAATAAGATGCGATTGCATATCAGGGTCAAACCAAATGCCAGTAAAGATGAGGTGTGCAGGGAGGCAGACGGCACAATCAGGGTCAGGATCAAAGCCCCACCGGTAGAGGGCAAAGCCAATAAATATCTGATCACTTTTCTGGCAGGGTATTTTGGACTGTCAAAATCACAGATTACGCTGCTAAAGGGAGAAACAAACCAGTTTAAAACAATAGAAATAGAGGCAGCAGAGGCAGATATTCAAAAGAAGCTGGATCAGGTCTAAAAAGGATATTTAGCAGGAATTTTGAAAAAAACCCAAAAAAACTATCTTTGCACTCCCTCAAAACGAGGGATGAAGGTTTGGTAGCTCAGTTGGTAGAGCNNGGGGTTCAATTCCCTCCCAAACCACACAAGGGATTCTGCAATACCTGCAGAGTCCTTTTTCTTCTAATATGCATTTGTTTATACCATAGATTTATAGAGGATGCAATATATTCAGATCATAGGTACGCAGAGATCCGGTTCGAATATGCTCAGACTAATGCTGAATCAGATAAGGGAGATTGCCGCTCCGCACCCGCCACACATATTGTTCAATTTTTATCCATTATTGCCGAAATACGGAGATTTGGAGTTGTCAGCTAATTTTCAGCGATTGGCAGAAGATATATGTGACTTTGTCAAAGCCAATCCGGTCTCTTGGAAAATGGACGACCTGCAGGCTTCGACACTGGTTGCGAGAACCCGGCAACATGGACTGATAGACTTATACTGCGCTATCTATGAGGAGTATGCTGAGCGCAATCATGCTGATATGTGGTGCAACAAGAGCATGGTCAACTTTAATTTCATCCCACAGTTAGAGGCAAAGGGTCTGAAGCCAATATACATACATCTGGTCAGAGATGGACGTGATGTAGCAGCAAGTTTCAGAAAGGCGATAGTAGGCGAAAAACATATTTACCACTTGGCAAAGCAATGGAAGCAAGATCAGGAAAATTCGGAGAAGTATGTCAGTGAGTATGCTGCTGACAGA
>PLSN01000099.1 GCA_003165135.1 Bacteroidota bacterium | reverse complement strand
ATAAATGTCGCATATGCTTTTGTAGAGATCAGGGTATACTGTGTCTATGGTCAAGGCATATTTAAAAGCTTCCAATGCACTGTCCGGCTGATTTAAAGATAGATAGACCCGGCCTATATCATATGATGCATTAAAGAACCGAGGATAGATTTGCAGTGCTTTTTTGAAATGCAACAGTGCCTCATTTTCCATATTAACTTTTGCCGTGGGATCCGGCTCAATCACTGTATGCTGCATAAGATGGAGTGCTAAAAGGTTATTCGCCTGAGATGATTCACTTACATAATTAATATCATGCCGAAACAAAGTCAGGTCATCCCGCCAGTTTGCATTTCTGGAAAAAGTAAGTGCTGAATAAAAAAGCAAAACTGAGATAAATGAATATCGTGCAATGGGTTTGATCTCTGACCAATCAATTTTTGGGGTATAATAGTATACTCCTGAAAAAATACGGATAATAGCTACAAAAAATACACACCAGCTTAAAGAAGGCAGAAGTAAAAATCTGTCTGCCATCATACCCGGGACGTAATAATAATAGTTGGAAAATGTAAGAATGAGAATGAGGTAACTAAATAAGCTAAAGCTAATGAGACGGTCTTTAAAAAACGTGATTATTGCTGTCAGGAGAATAATCAAATGTAGGATCAGACTGATGATGGGAATAGTATCGGATATCTTTTGAGGTTTAATAAATCTGTAGCCATAATAGTACGACAATGGATAAGGGAGAACTACTTTTTGCAAATAAATCGAAAGAATCTCCATTGACGTCCCTATACGCAGAGTTAAAGAATCAAAAGGAGAGACGCACACCTCTATATATTGGAGTGGGCGATTTTGAGATTGGGAGAAGATCTGTGGATTTGCCTGATTGGTTATCGTGTGTATAGTACTTATAGTTTGAACTGTACTATGACGACTTTGAGCTATAAAATCCTGACTACGCCCTGACATCGAAATATGAAAGATCAATAATGCGGATATGGCAAATACCCATGGCAGCTCCCTGATCCACCTGTATGCAAATTGAAACAATAAGATAAGCAGCAAAATACTACCATCTGTCCAGTTCGGTACCAACCCCTCTACATAGTAGCTGATGCCGATCGTCAACAGACATGCTATAACTAATATTGGTCTAAGTTTTTTAATATTTAATAGCGAGACCAGGCCTAGGATAGCTACATTATCCAATGAGCTGCCGAGATGCTTATTGAATAGAGAGACTATCAAAAAACATATGAGGTTTGGGGGAAAAAGATTCCGCCTGCCAAAAACTAAGCAGATTGAAAAAAATAAAGAAGACAGCTGAATATATTCTGCCAAAAATAAGTCTATATGCCACAGAAAGACACAGTTAAGCGCGATACAAAAGCTAAGCACGGCATTACTCCACCAGGAGAGTCCGTCTTTTCCAAACCATGCCATAATCAATAGGGCAATCAGGGGCACAATCGCAACCGGCGAGAAAAAACGGAAAATCAGAAATGCATAAATACAGCCGATCAATAGAGTAGGGATGGCCATGACTGAAAAAAAGATGTTTTTGCCAGGTACGACACCTTTGAAAATCGCCATGAACCCTTCGGATGAGGGCAGATCTGATTCAGAAAGTGATGTTTTTGTCTCAAAATTATCAAGGAGAGCACGAAGCATATTCCCGATTTTCACAGGTGCAAGCTTTATATTCTTCATTAGAAAAAGGAGAGAAATGGTAGATACAAATCCCAGAACCAATAAAAACTTTTCGTAACCGCCTACAGTATTTAGCAAAAAACAGGACGGAAGCAGGAGTAGAAGCAAGATAGAGATCAATATCCCCCAACCGGCTTCGGTAAAAAATAAAAGGGCAATGGGAATGATGAGGGCAAATGAGAATATTGTTGTTTTGCTCATCAGGGCCACGGTGAAAAAAAGAGGTAATAATAAGAGAATCCATTTGCGCCCGGTAGAGATTAATCTGAGACTGGCTCGTAGGCAAAGCAATCCAAAAATCATTGCAAGTATCTCATCTCTGTTTTTAATACTGCTTACCACTTCTGTATGAGCAGTATGAGCAGCAAATAGCAGTGTGATAGCAAAAGGAATGGCCTGCGAATATTTCCTTAGTAGATCCTGTAGTGTCTTCAGCAAAAGCAGGCAGGCCAGGGCATACAGGAGTACATTGAAAAAATGACTAACGTGGGCGCTGTCTCCGAATATCTGGTGCTCAATAGCAAATGTCAATAAAACAATTGGGCGGTATTCATATGAATAGCCCATATTGTCTGCATAGTAAGGGGAGGTGAAAATTTCGGGTATGGCTTCGAATCCTTTTGATGTGAGACGATGGTTTTTAGTCACTAATTCATCATCCAGATTGTAATCATTTTGTATAGAGTTGGCGAATAGTAAAAATGAAAAGAGAAAAATAACTGCGCTGAGAAAATGCTTCCGCTCCCATATAGGCAGGGTCGCTGAAGATATGATTGCGGGAACTTTCTTAACTGATTTTTGTTTGCTCATACTCGTTGATCGCATAAATTATGACCTGATGGATACAGACCGGGTTTTAGATTTGTGATTAGGGCTTGGGTTTTTAGCTGTTGGAAGAACTTATGATCAGGGTCTTCTGTTCCTTGGCAGGTTCGTTTCTCTTTTAGACAATTTCAATTTAGTAAATGTTTGTGCCAGTACTGATTCTGCGCGGGATTCGTGCTGATTGGTCACCAGATTGCGTATCATTTTAAAGAACCTCTGGGGCCGGAATAAAAAGTTGCTTCCATAAAAAGCGAGATACATCAGTATCGTATATATTTTGACCGATGTTGGTGTCATTTTATCATTGTACGTATTGCCAGGCCATAGATCATGTGAACTCACGATCTCCATGATATATTCATCACTATACAGGTCGATTTTACCATCCGTCACGAGCCGATCATATAGAGCACTGCCGGGATACGGTGAGAAAACACCCGGATACATGTCATGTGCTCCATACCAACTGCTTTTGACTAGATACCAGATGGTTTTCCATACATCGAGATGCGTTTCATCAGGAAACCCTACAATGATGTTGAGTTTGATATTCATACCCACCTGATTCGAATACCTGATCGAGTCCAGCATATTCGAAAGTTTGACTCTTTTTTTGATTGCCTTTAGTACTCTGTCAGAACCTGATTCGGGTGCGTAGGTAATATTTTTGCAGCCGGACTGATATAGTTTGTATGCCACTTCGTAGTCGATTGCTTCGGAGCGTGTGCCTGCGGGGATCTGATAGGTAATTTTCATTCCCCTCCGGATGATCTCATTGCACAATTCGATAATCCAATCCCTGTAGATAATGGCAGTCAGATCAAAAAAATCAAAACTGACGACATTATACTTCTTATAATAATGCTCCATCTCATTGACGAAATCATTCACATCCCTGAGGTTATATTTCCTCCCCCACATTTGAGGGCTGGAGCAAAAAGTGCATTCATATGGACAGCCTCTGGAGGCCATCACAGGCAGAGAGTTGCCCCGATAGACGCCGTAGGTCACTTTGTTGCTAAAGTATTTATCAAGCGGAAACAACTCCCATGCCGGCCAGGGGATCGCATCTACTTTCTCCACTCTCTTGATCCTGCGACTGAAATTGTTGACGACTATTTTATCATCTTTTTTGAAAGCGATTCTTGAAATTTCATCGACAGGCTGACCTTCTATGATACACTCCATTAGCTCCAAGATCGTAGCTTCTCCTTCTCCCAGAACGATGTAATCGATGTCAGGGGCAGTATCGAAGCAATACTCAGGTACCGCTGTGACATGCTCCCCGCCTGCGATAATAATCGCATCGGGGAATTTTTTTTTGGCTGCAGCTAGCAGCTCGCGGTCAAAATACCAGTTATTGGTATACATGAGGCTAAAACAGACGATCTCTGTATCCTCTCTAATCAAGGCGATGGTCTTTTCTATATTCAGGCCGAAAATGTACGTTCCGAAGCGATACTTCTCTACGTCGTAGAAACCTTCCACTGCAGCATCAATGGCCTGTACCTCGTGGCCCGCTTGCTGAAGCATAGCCGCTATATAGGCCGGGCCAAGGGGTGCCCCGGGCATATGCGAAAAAGCAACTTCCTTATGGAGTACTGCCGGCCTGATGATACAAACTCTCATTAGGAGCTAATTTACAATAAAGAATGAAGTAAAATAATATTGTGAAGTTAGTATGATTTGTTATGAAACTCAGAGTATTTCCGATTTGAGCCGACGAAATTGATCTGATAACTATTTGATAAGATCGAGAAATGTTTTCAGATAGGTGGTTTTACACTGTTTTTGCCATTCAGCGAGTGGAGTATCTTTTAAAAAAACTTCAACATCTTTGAGTCTGGTATAGGATACCAGTGGATCCCAGTGATGCAGGAGGTGCCTGTTGAATCCCGCTGCACCCATAGTAGATGCGATAGGGCCATCTCCAAACATGCGATGAACTATACCGTGATCGACTTTGTGGTAGTTTTGGTCGGGAGATGCATGTATACTACGATGCTCGAGGATTTGACGAAATGTGGCAAAGAATGGAAAGGTTGCGCCCAAGCCTATCAGCCAAATAAACGCCACTTGCCAGAAGCCGAATATGAAAAGAGCGGAGACAAAAATCACATTGAGGAGGGCAGCTATGAAAAAGATTTTATTGTTTTTTTTAATGATCTCTGATCCGCGATTTTCATTCAGCTTTATATTCTGATTTCTATAGATTATCACATTGATGATTCGTATCCCTGTGAGCGTCTCCAGGACATAGCGCCATGTGATAGGATCAAAATACGATCTCTCAGTATCTCTGGCTGTGCCAAGAAGCCGATGGTGTGCGAAATGCACAGTCCGGTAATACTCCACATCCATACCCACCAGAAGGCCGAGAAATATGTTTGAAAGAAGATCATTTTGCTTCCTATCCGAGGCCAGATGATAGTGTGAGGCTTCATGAATGAAGAGGTGAAGTGCAGATACAATATATCCTAGTATCAAAGCCCCTACAGGAATAGTCAATGCAAACCAGGCCGGATATTTCACTTGCATAAATATGGCTAGTGCAAGCACCACCGCCAAAGCAAGATAGCCTGTGAAGATATCCAGCCAAACTATATCATAACGGGGAGTAAGCGAGTTTCGGAAATCAATATAATTCACANNTATGACAACAGGCTGATAGGTGCCTCATACTTTCAAATATATAGTTTGTGAGGAAACAATGCAAGCCGGCAATTTTTTAATATCAATTGGTTTGTAAGGCCGACTATGATCGAATTTTATTTAAATTCGCTAGTAATTTTACATCACAGAAATGAAAATATTTTCCAGAGCTCGATTTTTGTCCGTTTTGACGGGTGGGGGGCTTCTGCTTGAACCTAATATATCTCAGGCCAAAGTAGCCAAGACTCCAAGTGCAGTGAAGCGAAAATGGCTCACAGACCTCTCTCCCTATGGTGGTCCATGGGGGCAGTCGCAGATACTACATTTGCTCCGACGATCGCTTTTCGGAGTATCTCACGACGATTATCGTTTTTTTGCGGGATTGGATCTGTCAAAATCGCTGAATGTGCTTCTAAAACAATCACCCGCTGCCAAGCCACCAGTCAATGCGTATAACACCAAAAGCTTTATGGATCCGATGGTCCCATTCGGGCAGACATGGATTAATGCGCGTCCGGACCCGTCTGACCTAGATGAAAAAAGAACGCTAAGCCTGAAAGCATGGTGGATAGGTTTGATGATCAATCAGGATAGATCACTGACCGAAAAGATGACCCTCTTTTGGTCAAATCACCTTGCTACTCAGGCGCATTCGGTAGTGGACTCTAGGTATGACTATAAATATGTCGCATTGCTGAGGTCATCTGCTTTAGGAAATTTTAAGAGATTAGTTCGTGATGTCACGACGGATCAAGCTATGCTTTTGCACCTGAATGGCGACCTCAATACGGCATCTGCCCCAAATGAAAACTATGGTCGCGAACTACAGGAATTATTCACTGTTGGCAAAGGACCTGACTCTCATTATACACAAGGTGATGTTGAGGCTGCAGCCCGTATCCTTACAGGCTGGTCTGATGGCCCTACTGCTGCTCCAAGTCTGGTCTTCAATCCTGCCAATCACGATACAGGGGATAAGAAGTTTTCTTCGTTTTATTACAATACCGTGATCAAAGGCCGGTCAGGGCCTGAGGGTGCAGGTGAGACAGATGATCTGATTGATATGATCTTCAGACAGAGAGAGACTGCGAAATATTTTTGCCGTAAACTATATAGATGGTTCATCTACTATGATATAGATGAGTATATAGAGAAAAATGTGATTGACCCTTTGGCAGATGTACTGATCGAAAATCATTTTGAAGTGATCCCTGTTTTAAGAATGCTCTTGCAAAGCGAACATTTTTTTGATACTCAGAATGTGGGTTGCCAGATCAAGAATCCAATTGATCTTCTTGTTGGCACATGTCGACAGTTTCAGGTTGCCTTTCCACCTTCATCAGAGATCAATATTCAGTACGAGGTCTGGGCTGAAATGGTGAAGCAACTAAAGCTGATGGGAATGGAGCCCGATGAGCCTCTAAATGTTGCAGGCTGGCCCGCATACAGTCAGGAGCCAGGGTATTACGAAAACTGGATCAATTCAAATACATTTTCTGTGCGCAATTCAGTAACCGATCAATTATCTTCTCAGAGAGGGTTACCGACCGTAAACAATGCGATCAAACTGGACCTGATTAGATTTACTGATAGACTTTCTGATCCTTCAAACCCCGATCTGTTGATTTCTGAGAGTACTACTTTGCTCAGCCCAAATGTATTTGATGCGAGGGAGCGCGCATTTTTGAAATCGATCATCCTTCCGGGGCAGCTCGCTGATAGAAACTGGACTGAATTATGGAATAGATATAAGGCTGATCCGGAGGACATGGCATCCTATAGCTTGATCCTGAACCGTTTAACTCAGTATTATACATATATATTGCAGCGTCCGGAATACCAACTGGCATAGAATAAAGCAATGAAATGAAGCGGAAAACATTCATAAAAAGTACTCTGCCTCTGGCTATGATGCCTCTGATACAGCAATGTTTTAAGTTAAGGTCTAGGGAATCGGAATCTAATGGTGATATGGACAATAGGGTACTCGTACTGGTCCAACTGGAGGGAGGAAATGATGGATTAAATACTGTGATCCCTTTGGATCAATATTCTACACTGACCGATGCCAGAAAGAATATTCTGATTCCGGATAAATCAGTTTTGCTGCTGAAGAACTCTTCAATCACCGGGTTTCATCCCTCCATGACTGCACTACAAAGGTTATATAGTAATCAACAGCTTGCGGTCATTCAGGGGGTCGGCTATGAGGATACTAATTTATCACATTTCAGGTCTACCGATATATGGCTTACTGGCTCCGATGCCAAGACGATTCTTAATAATGGCTGGATAGGTAGATTTTTGGATCAGAAATATCCTGATTACCCGAAGGGTTATCCGAATGCAAAGGCTCCATATCCACCGGCTATACAGGTCGGGTCGGTTTTGTCTACAGCGCTGCAGGGACCTACTGTCGGCTTGGGCATAGCTCTGACGAGTACTTCGTCGTTCTACGATATGACTTTGGGTACCTATACCAAGGCACCTGATACACCGGCGGGTCATGAGTTGAATTTCTTGAGAATGCTGGCGAATGAAACACTGCAATACACTGCGGTATTAAAATCTGCGGCAAGGGCACAAACGAATTTATCAAAACTATATCCTATGCCGGGCACTAATCAACTCGCTGATCAGCTGAAAATAGTAGCTCAGCTAATCGGTGGAGGCCTGAAAACTAAAGTATACATGGTGAATCTGCAAGGATTTGACACCCATGGCGGACAGGTGGAATCCGGGAATCCGACAAAAGGAAAGCACAGCGAATTGCTATCATTGCTATCGACTGCGATTGAGGCTTTTCTGGATGATCTTCACCTGATGGGCAAGCAGGATAAAGTGCTGGGCATGACTTTCTCTGAATTTGGCAGACGCATTAAGTCTAATGCAAGTCATGGTACGGATCATGGTTCATCAGGGCCGGTATTTTTATTCGGAACGAAAATGAAGTCGGGTTTATTTGGGACCAATCCTACTATCTCTGCAACTGTCACAGTGGATAGTAATCTGCCGATGCAGTATGACTTCCGGTCGATATACGCTAACATCCTAAAGGGATGGTTCGGCATATCGAATTCTGAAATGGCACAAACTCTGCCAGGTATATCACCTGCCGCATTAGATCTGTTTGATCCCAGACAAAATCAGGTTTAAATACGGTTACAATTTATCTATGGAGCTGATCCGCTTTGGAGCTTATGCCAAACACACCGTGCCAGAAAATTATACCCCTCGCTATTATAGTGCCCGTCATTACTCCAGTAAATAGATTCAGCAGAGGAGGAATCTATACCCATTTTGTATAGTTGCTCCCGTGTGTCTATATAGTCATATCCATTTTTTATACAATGAGCGATCTGCGGACCGGCAAAATATTTTTCTTTTTTTTCGAGTTCATTTTGCATAGGATGAAATACAAACAGCAATTTGATATTCCGGGCAGAGCATAGTGTGGCAAAACTGTCCATTGCTGTGCACAAAAGGTTAATTGCTGAATCCTGAAGCTTTTGTTTTTCGCTTTTTTTGTCAAAGGACCAGCCATGGCCCGAGAGATCCAGTACGATCCCTCTGACCAGATGACTATGTGCGAAAAGTGGTTCGTACCAGGGGGCCTTTTTGTAGTGCGTTTTGCCATCCTGACCGAAGCGTTCAAATCCGCCACGGATCTCGGTTTCGTAGATGTCAGTATTATTTATAGTAATAATGGCGATATCAGGATTGTATTTCAGAAGTTTGTCCCGAAATAAAACGTACTCAAAAAAAAGATCTGATCCCCCGACGCCACAATTCCAAACATCTGTCACATCAGGCATACTATCATGGGCCAGATGTCGCAAGCGGGCCGGATAGGAGTTGTCATTCGAAGAAGCTCCAGAACCTTCGGTAAAACTATCTCCCAATATCATAATGCGTTTCCCCTTTTTGGTAATAGAGAACGGGGCATCGTTAAATCCCTCATTACTAGTAATCCATGATGCGGAAAATTCTTTATTTGAATACGCGATCTTTTCGTGAGGAGCATGGACACGATACCAAGTATGGACATATCCGACATCAAAGGGTGAGACATAGCCTCCTGTATTGGTACGTTCAGTATAGGTAGCATATTTGCCAGTATAGCGCAAGGCTATCTCTGCAAAAAAAAAGCAAAAGACTAGAGATGTGATAAGCAGAATAAGTTTG
>PLSN01000301.1 GCA_003165135.1 Bacteroidota bacterium | reverse complement strand
TTTTGGGTGGTCCCGCCTGGGCTCGAACCAGTTCCGACAGCTATCAGCCTTGATTATATGCTGATCTACTCAAAAATAAGTTGCATAAAAAATAGAATTCTTTATATTTGCACTCCCTCAAAAGGGAAGGGTCTTGTAGCTCAGCTGGTTAGAGCATCTGACTCATAATCAGAGGGTCCCTGGTTCGAGCCCAGGCGGGACCACCCAAAACACAAATAACGCACTGAAAATCAGTGCGTTATTTTTTTGCCCAAACTGAATTACGTATGTTTTTACGTATACTTTCTTCTCAAAGCCCCTAAGGGCAATGCCTCCCAGACTCCACTTACAAATATTGTAAGTACCGCTTCATTTCATCCCCTCAATCCCGCACAGAGCCACACATTCTTCCGGTCAACTGACTCTGTTTTTATTTCTTCTGCTATAATGCCAGTATAAAAGTACAGGAGAAATGAAGGAGGATACAAGAATTGCTGTGATAGAGCTGCATCTACTCAAAGAAACAATACGTGAAGTAATACGAGAGGAATTAGGTAAACAGGCAGTTCCACCATCCGAAGAGGTAACATATAAAGAGACCGACCGTCTGTCCATCTCTCAAGTGGCTAAATATCTCGGCGTAAGTACCAAGACCATCAGCAATTACAGGAAGGAACACAAGATACCTGAACCGGAGTATAACTTATCCGGCAAACCCCGCTGGACTGTTGCAAAACTCCACAGTGCTGTAAATGCGCTCAAATCAAAACAAAGGCTGCCTATCGCCTAACAAATCATACCAGATTGCATATTGCGAATACTATAATTAAACAGCAAGAAATGAAATACGCACGATTCTATATTGAGAAACGTAAGACAGAGAAAGAAGACAAGCACAAGGAGTGGCCGGTCGTGGTATGGTTCAACTACAATGGCAAGAGCTTCCACAGAACAATTGGGGTCAAGACCACTGAGCAGAACTGGGACAGCAAGAAGCAAAGGCTAAAACCAAACGTGCCCAGGGCCGCCGAACTCAACCGATACATCGACCTGCTTGAAGAGAAGTTGGACAAGATATACTCGCAAGCGCTTGCTGATGGCCGACCTATTGATAACAAGTTTATTATCGACCAGCTCAAGAATCCAGAGAAGAAGGCCGAACCAGAAAAGAAGAAGCTATCATTTTTTGAAGAGTGGGAGAAGTACTTGGAACTGAAAGCGGTTTGCCTCCAACATGGCACTATTAAGTCCGCCAAATCGACTTACAATCACTTCAAAAAATTCTGTACTGAAAACGGTCTCACAAAAATCACATTTGATGAATTCACAGATAAAGTAAAAGCAGATTTCGCTGAATACCTCTACGAGGTCGGCGAATGTGACAATACCGTTCATATTATTCAAAAAAGGATGAATACATTCCTTAACTATACTATGAAAATAGGTATACACAGCAATCAAACCCACAAGGCCTTCACCATACCCGAGAGAACAGGGACAATTAAGTTTCTTGAATGGGATGAGGTCAAGAGACTGATTGACGTAGAAGTGGAACAAGGTATTGAGAGTGATTGTAGAGATTTATTTGTATTCGGCTGTTTGACTGCACTTCGTTTTTCCGATGCGCAAAATTTAAAGAAGCTGGATATAAAGGAACACAAGTTCAAAGACCTTGAAGGCATACACTATGCCTTACACATTCGCCAACAAAAAACCAGTAAGGCTATAGTGATTCCATTACTGCCAGAAGCACTTTATATACTTAATAGATATAAGTATGAAAAGACTGAGTTTGCCCTTCCTCAAAGGGCGAATCAATCAGTAAACCGAATTATAAAGCAAATCGCCAGAAGGGCTAAACTGAAAGAACCTGTTGAATTAGTCAGATACCGCAAAGGGATATGTGCCCCGAGCCAAGTGGAAAAGTGGAGAATTATATCAACCCACATGGGCAGACGCACATTCGCTACGATAGCAATAACGAGAGGTATCCCAATAAATGTCGTAGCATCTATAACCGGTCAGAATCCCGCAACGACAATGAAGCACTATATGGGAGTGATAGACTCAAAGAAATTTGAAGAACTCGCCAGCAAGATGAAGTTCTAAGGATACTCGGACATTACAATTTTTGTAACTTTCTTCAAACAATGTACATTTGAATGGGATAGGCATTTTATCCAAATTCTATTATGCCGATAGTCTTGATTAGCGGTTTAATGATAAGGGGAATAACTTCTAAAGAAAGAATGTATATGAAAGGGAGTAATAAATCCATTTTTATTGAGTGGCTTGAGCGCTTTAAGAAGACCGTAGGCAATAAAAATTTCAAATCTATTAAGCCATATTTAGGCTATTTGGCAACAATAGAAACTCAACTTGGCATGAAAAAAGATGAAATATATTTCTTAAGTTCTGCTAAGCAAATAGGATTAATTGAGGCAAAACTTAAAAAGAAAAAAAGTTTTAAAGAACTTGAAATCCACTATCAATCAAATCTTTTGAGTGGCCTCCATTTATATCAAAGTTTTATTAGCATTATGAGCAATACTCTTTCACAATCCAAGTAATGAGAAAAGCAACAGAATCAAAATCGGGGATTTTTGTGTCAGCCGCAATAGAAGATGAGAAGGCCTTTATTTCAGAATTGGATTCAATAACCGAATCCTATTACATCTATTTTTCACAAGGTTTTGATGTTTTAAAAGGGATATTCTATTCAAATAATGAAGGTGCCGTTGAATCCCTAAAGAAGGAAATTTCAGTCATTCACTCATTCCTTGAAGGAAAGCAAACTGTTGATAAACTAATTATTCAATCGATGAGGGGCACCTATCCAAAATATGGCAAACGGCGCCTTCCTGAAGTGAAAAATAATATAACAATAGCCCAAGTATACAAACATATTTTATCAAAATCTGAGGTTGAAATTTGGAAATACAATCAGTTTGAAATACTACAGGAAATTGCAATAGCAAAATGCACGGCTTTGATTCGATACGAAAAGCTCATAAAGGAGCAAATCAAACTGAT
>PLSN01000169.1 GCA_003165135.1 Bacteroidota bacterium | reverse complement strand
CATCCAATTTTTTCTCATTGATAACGTTGTTAATAAGAAGAAAGCAGGTGAATTCTTAATTTTTGGTAAACTTATATTTGAATGCTCTATTATGTGAAAAATAGTATTTAATCTTGCAAGACCATAATCTAACCCAATCTAAATTATAAAAACTAAAATTCAAAAAACATGAGAAAAGCAGACGTTGTCACAAGGGTATCAGAATTAACAGGAGTCGCCAAAGTGGATGTACTTGTGTCCCTTGAGGCATTTTTCAAAGAAGTAAAGAACTCCCTCAAAGCGGGAGAAAATGTATATGTACGTGGATTCGGCAGCTTCATTGTCAAAAAAAGGGCAAAAAAGATAGGCAGAAATATCAAACGTGGTATCGCCATAGAGATACCTGAGCATCACATACCTGCTTTCAAACCTGCCAAGACCTTTGTAGAAGCGGTAAAAAAAGCACGTGCTATCGCACCAGCAAAAAAATAATTCCTTAATTACAAGCTTTTGAGATAGGTTTGCGGTCATAAACTGCAAACCTATTTTTTTGGTTAACCCTCAAAGGGTTTTGAACCCTTTGAGGGTTTTATAGGAATAAATAATATTGTAATAAATGAAGATCAACAGAACACAATGGATAGCTATAGGGGCCAGTTCCGTCCTGCTTATTGGTATTTACCTTTTTGCGGATACCAAAAAGATAATCACAGACAAACCCGCCGGCCCATCTGCTACCCGCGATGAGCAGAAATCATCCGCTCCTGAATTTGACTGGGACAGCTATCTGAAAAAGGTCAAAGCCAATATCACCAATACTGATACCCTAAATCTATTGACCGGCTGGGAACAAGCTCAAAATGAGCCTAATCTGAAAGCAATGATTGACTTTTACCATACCAGAGGGGAGTCTGTCAGTGAAGCCTACTATACCCTTCGGCTCGCCAAGCTCAAAAAAGACGCTCCACTCACCCTGAGGGCTGGGGATCTGTTTGAAGCTACCGCNNGACGCCCTGCACCAGTTTCTGGCGGATCAGGCCGTAGAAAGCTTCAAATACGCCATGACACTCGACAGTACTACTGCAAACCGCCTCAAACTGGCTACTGCCTATATGGACCAGGGCACCGCTCCTATGCAGGGAGTTGGTATCCTGCTGGATGTCATCAGCAAGGATTCAAACAACGCCGATGCCCTGCTTTTGCTCGGTAAATTCGGTATTGTTTCACGTCAATACGATAAAGCTATTGTAAGATTGGAAAAAGTTGTATCTTTGCGACCCCAAAATTACGATGCACTCTTCCTTCTGGCAGAGGCATATAGGGCAAAAGGGGACAAAGACAAGGCAATTCAACTGCTGGAGAAATGTGCTAAGATGGTTGATAAGCCTGAACTTAAGAAGGAAATAGAACAGTATATCAAGAATATTAAAGCGAAGAGCTAAAACATTATTTAATAACAAAAAATACTATCATGCCTTGCGGTAAAAAAAGAAAGAGACATAAGATCGCGACCCACAAACGCAAAAAGAGGTTGAGAAAGAACAGGCATAAGAAGAAATAATGCCCTGTGTCTGCTATGGCGGACACGGCTATATACAGCACAAAAGCGCAAGGAAAACTCTTTGCGCTTTTGTGTCTTATTTATTTCGTCTGTTTCAACCCGTACATCTCTCTTTTCATTTATTAAATTTCGTTCATCTTGAACAAAGAGCTAATTATAAATTCGACACCTCTCGGTGTAGAGGTGGCTCTGCTCGAGGATAAAAGACTGGTCGAACTCCATCAGGAGAAACCCGGCAATCAGTTTCACGTAGGTGATATATATCTCGGCAGGATCAAAAAAATTATGCCCGGCCTCAATGCCGCATTCATAGATGTGGGGCATGAGAAAGATGCTTTTTTGCATTATACCGATCTCAGCCCTGAGTTTCGCACCCTTGCCAAATTTACCGGACAGGCAGTCGCTGGTCACAATGACGGCACACTAAATGATGTAGAGATACTCCCTGAGATACAAAAGACCGGCAACGTAAAAGAAGTGCTGGGCAATAAAAACGGAATCCTCGTCCAGATACTCAAAGAACCCATATCAACTAAAGGCCCGCGCCTGACCTGTGAGATCACGCTCGCCGGTCGTTTCTTAGTATTGTCTCCTTTCACTAATTCTGTTGGTGTTTCTCGAAAGATCGATTCTGCTGACGAGCGCAAAAGGCTCAAAGTACTGGTCGAAAGTCTCAAACCGAAGAATTTTGGGGTCATAGTACGCACAGTGGCCGAAGGCAAAGACTCCAAGACCCTCCACGAGGACCTGCTAATGCTCGAGGCGCGCTGGAAAGAAATGAGCCAGAACCTTCGCGGGGCGAACCCTGTCAAAAAAGTTCTTAGCGAGCTTGACAAAACGTCTGGTATCCTTAGAGATATACTCAGTCCTGAGTTTAACCGTATCATCACTAATAATCCTGCTATAGCCCGCGAACTCGAAAACTACGTCGAGCGTATAGCCCCAGACAAGAAAAACATCGTCTCTACATATACCGGCAAGACACCGATATTTGACAATTTCAGCATAACCAAGCAGATCAAAGCCTCATTTGGCAAACAAGTCAATATAGGTAATGGTGTCTATGTGATCATAGAAAAGACCGAGGCATGCCATGTGATAGATGTCAACTCCGGCCACCGTGTGAGCCTTGAGGGCAGCCAGGAGGTCAATGCACTACAGGTGAATATCGAAGCAGCTGAAGAAATATGCCGCCAGATGCGCCTGCGTGATCTCGGCGGTATCATTGTTATCGACTTCATAGATATGAAGCATCCTGACAATAAACGCATTCTCCATGATAAGATGAGGGACTTTATGCAGCATGACAAGGCCACACATACTATACTGCCGCTGTCGAAGTTTAATATAATGCAAGTGACCCGCGAGCGCGTACGCCCCGAGGTCAATATCGTAACTACAGAGGAATGTCCTACATGTGGAGGCACTGGTACTATCACATCATCGCTGCTCCTCATAGATGAGATAAACAGCGACCTGGACCATCTGCTCAATACACACAAAAAACTCAAACTATTCGTACACCCGATCCTGGCGGTCTATCTCAAAAAAGGCTTCCCGTCCCTGCGTATGAAATGGTTCTTCAAATACAAACGCTGGATACATATCAATACCAACGAGAACTTCCCGATCACGGAGTATAAGTTCTTCGATGAAAATGATGATGAGATCAAGATCGACTAAGCCAATATTGGCATTGGATGCCCACTGCTAAACCGATTTGTTTATGCTCAGATATTGATTGCTCTGGCTTTTTTAGTGCGTACTTGAGTATTCCCCATTTCCCTGTATTCCATGGTAAGCTTTGTTACCTGATATGCTATTATTAGCACCAATGTTACGTTGATGTATATCATGTTTTTCCCGGCTTGTTTTATGGCCTTATATAGCATTACGACTAGTATAGACAAAGGTTTCCTTTTTTACAGAAGAGCACAGTTTTTTATGATGATTCGCTTAGAACCAACGAATTAAATTTACACAAAGACAATTGCTTACCTTTAGCGCCTAAACTTCAGGCATCATGAACAGCAGTTCGATTCTTTCTAAAATCAATGAGGTCGTCAGGCTCAATGCAGAGGAAACCGAATTTCTGGAATCGATCCTGATACCACGTCCTTTCAAACAGGGAGAAATAATAGTAGTCAGTGGCGAAAGAGCACGCTATATGATGTTTGTCAATTCGGGTTACTTGATGACCTATTATACCGATAAGGAGGGAAACGAACATGTGATGCAGTTTGCCCGGGACGAATGGTGGGGCGGTGACATTTACAGCATTAGCGATAATCCCACCACCATTTATACTACCAAAGCGCTGAGTGATGGCGAATTGCTCCTGCTCCCCCGTACAGCGCATGAACAGTTGATGGAGAAGTATCCTAAATTTGAAAAGTATTTCCGTGTCTTTTTTCATCGCTCCGCTATCAGGCAGCAGCTGCGACTGATCGAAAACCATACAGCCGATGCCGAGCAGCGCTATCAGTCATTTATCAAAACATTTCCGGGTATGGAGCAATACGTTCCCCAAAAATATATAGCGTCCTACCTAGGCATTACACCTGAGTTTCTCAGTAAAATACGCAAACGCCTTCAGAACGTGAAGTCTTAACCTAGTTCAATATTCCCTTCCTGTTTTCTTAATATGGTTTATTCACCATCCATGCTAGCCTCTCTATGTTTGTATCACATAAAAACAATAAAACATCATGGAAAACACACAAACAAAATGGGCTGTAGACCCGCAACATTCTAAACTACAATTTAAGGTTAAGCACCTCGCCATAGCAAACGTAGCAGGCACATTCAAAATATTCAGCGGTGAGGTAGAAACCGATAAGGATGATTTTGACGGAGCATCTATCGCTTTTGAGATCGATGCCAATAGTCTCAGTACTGATCATGAAATAAGGGATGGCCACCTCAGGTCTAATCTATTTCTGGACGTGGAGAAATTTCCGAAGATCACATTCAAAGGAAGCCTGCATAAGAAAGCCGATGGTTATGAAGTCAGCGGAGACCTGACCATACGCGATGTCACAAACAGGGTCAAACTAGCCGCAGAATTCAATGGCATCGGAAAAGACAATGCCTTTAAGAATACGAGGGCAGGATTTGAGGCGGGCGGCAAGATCAACCGGAAGGATTTCGGCATTACCTTTGGTATGCTTACTGAGAGCGGAGGCCTCGTTGTGGGTGAGGAAGTAAAGCTCAGCTTTGATATAGAATTGATCAAACTGCCGATCAATACCGTTCCGGTTTCCTAGAGAATGCTTACCCCCAAACCCCCTAAAGGGGGCTTAAACAGCCTTTGTATTTAAGCCTCCTTTAGGGGGTTTTGGGGTATATCTGGTTTGCATCCTGCCAACATCTCAACAATGCATTCTTTCCCATTCCCCTTTTTTATACTTAGAATTGCAACATTATAAAATTGCAACCGGTCCTACATGTCCCCTTTCCTTATTATCAGTATTGTTTTTTCGGTGCTTTACTGTTGGCTGATCCTGTACTTTCTGATAGGATGGGTGAAGCTCAATCGGAATGAGCCATTGGAATCAGGAAAAACCAAGGCGCTACCTTTCGTATCCGTAGTCATCCCCGTACGCAATGAATCCTCACACATACAGGACTGTCTGAGAGCTGTTATTGCACAAAATTACCCTAAGCATCTTTTTGAGATCATAGTGA
>PLSN01000262.1 GCA_003165135.1 Bacteroidota bacterium | reverse complement strand
GATAGAAATCAAGATACTCCTGCACCTGTGATTTTTTCTTACCGATGGCAGGCTCATTGATAGGAAACTTAATATATCCATTGCCATTGGTCATCACCTTGCTCATCAGGGCAGTGTAATCGGTCGAAATATCTTTGTCATCGAATGTAATAAGATTAGCAAAACCCATCACATTGGCATAGAAGTCCGCCCATGTGTTCATACTACCCATCTCGACATTGCCAACCATATGGTCAATATATTTCAGTCCTTTGCTGCCGGGGTTATAGTCTGTTTCCAGTTTCTCATATCCGGGCATAAACAGGCCACTGTAATTGGTCCTCTCAATAAACAAATGCACTGTAGATCCATAAGTATGGATACCGCTCATCCTGATCAGTCCCCTTTTGTCTTTGTCCTCTATTATTTTGGGGATCATGTACGGCTTGGCACCGCGCTTCAATGTTTGCTCATAGGCATCATAGGCATTGTCTACTGTCAGTGCTATGACCTTCACTCCGTCACCATGTATCCGCAGATGCTCTGCGGCTTCGCTCTCAGGATCGAGTGGTGTAGTGAGTACCAGCCGAATCTTGCCTTGCTGAAGGACATAGGAGGTCCTGTCCCGCTGACCGGTCTCGAGGCCTGCATAGGCCAGGTCCTGAAAACCAAAAGCGGTCTTGTAATAATGCGCTGCCTGCTTGGCATTGCCTACATACAACTCTACATAGTCAGTACCATGTATCGGCAGAAAATCCTTCGCCTTGTCAAATATTTTCTCTTCGGAATAAGAGAAATTCTTTACGGAAGTGAGATCGGTAAACATAATGTATGCTCTGGTTTTATTTTGTTTACAAAAATAAACCTCTACTCATTCCGGAAAGCTGACATTGCTCATATTTCAGCCCAAAATTGAGCCCTTTCTGATGCTATGATTGACTTTCAGGTCAACTCATTGCCTTTTATGACATATGTATGAATTAATAATAGTTTAGACATAATCTATATAATAAGGTCATTTTCAAATACTAATTATTATATTGAGACGTTGAAATTAATAGATTCTCTATACTGAGTCCGTCACTCTAACTAAAATAATGTCTTATGAAATATATAGCTGGATCGTCATTAGCCATCCTGTTTTTCCTGTATTCATGCGGAGCGCTGAAACACGTCACTTTCTATGAGACATTTAATGAACCTCTTACGATACCTGCCGCGACACTGACCGGTGCCACTGATACATTTGTCACTCCGGCCATCGTGACCAATGTAGAGTCGCAACTTCAGGCCAATAATACTTCATCCAGTCTGGTACAGAGTGTCGAACTTCAGACCATGACACTTTCCATCACCACACCTCCGGGTCAGACATTTGCAGCGCTGCAGGATATGCGTGTGTTCATACTGACTGATAGTTTGCCCGCTGTGGAGATTGCCAATCAATACAATATCTCAAGCACCAGCGATACATTGAATATGAACGTGGATAATGTACAATTGAAGCAATATCTGTTATCAAATAGTTTCGAGATGAAATTTATCACGACCACCAATACTGCTAATACTTCAAACATGACCCTGAATGTCTTTCTTAAGTTTCAGTTTCAGGCTAATCTGCTGGCAGCGCTCTGAATTAGTGAATAGAGAATAACGAAGAGTGAATAATGTTTCAGAAACTAAAGCTCTTATTCCTTAATTATTTTCATCGTCTTGACGAAATTACCCAAACTATCACTCACTCGAATTATATACATGGCCGAAGGCAGTTGGCCAATACTAATCTGATCAGAATAAGGATACACAGCAACTATCTCCCCGAGAATATCAGAGATCACTATACTGCCAAACTCACTGCTTCTATCTGTCTTAAAATACAAAACATCATTCGCTGGATCAGGATAGATGCGCAAGGTATTATCATAGACAGGGCCCTTGATGGCTGTGTTTATAATTGAACAGCTATCCAGGCTATCAATATAAGCCCATAGTTCATTATCAAACGCAGTCAAAGCATCCTCTACCGAATCGGCAGCATTTCCCATACGCACGACGACCATATTGGCGCTGGGTACCACATATATTTTCTGGTCGTTTTTACCCAAGCCGCAGATCATATCAGGCGGTGCATTCGGGATCAGCCAACCGGGTGTGACAGCCTGTGAGCTGGGTGTCATATATGATGCTTTGCCGTTCAGCCACCAGAGATAGCCATATGACAAGTTAAATGACTGAGAAGTATTGGTCATAGCGCGAAAGTATGCCGTATCATGCAGCAGGGTGTCACCGGCCCATATGTCATGATTTAAAGTAAGGAGCCCAAAACGTGCTGCCGACCTCGTCGTACTGGCAAATTCCCCTTGTATCCACAGGCCAGTCATACCTGTCGTAGTCCCTACATAATTTTGCGTAAGCACATCATAATTCAATCCGCTCGTATCGCTGAGTACATTTTCGAGCTTGCGGTATGCACCTGTATGATAGGTCCACTGCGTACCAGCCGGCGCGAGGTAAGTGAGGCAGCCGATATTAGTATCGGTGTTCTGACAGCCATTGGGCAAAGGATTCAGTCCGCTGGTCATAGTGAGCAGGTTGAGTAGCGTGATCGAGTCTTCCTGTGCCGGTGTAGCTGAGGTCCAGCCTGCACCGATATACGACGTGACAGGACTATCGATATTCACGAGGCCATTCTCCTGCGCTATGCCTGTGAGAGTGGCTGTCAGGCTCTTGGATGCGGAGTTCCAGATATGCGGCGAGTCTACCGTGAATGTACCGAAATACTGCTCCAGCACTATCTTTCCATCCNNAATGATGAAAGAAGAGGTATTTTTTGCCTGTAAAAAACTATACAAACTATCGATCCGCGGCTGGCACCAACCCAAAGTGGAAGGCTCTATCGTGTCCCAGGTAGTTCCTGTAATGGGCGGGAAATAAAGGCCTTGGGCATCTGAAAGATCAACCGATAAAATAAGTACAATAAAGAGTAGTAGTTTTCTCATA
Source organism: Bacteroidota bacterium (assembly GCA_003165135.1). Classification (GTDB taxonomy): domain Bacteria; phylum Bacteroidota; class Bacteroidia; order Chitinophagales; family LD1; genus UBA1941. The sequence continues at coordinate 3,312 of PLSN01000262.1, read as the reverse complement.
TTCTGAAATTAAAATTATTGCTGTCAAAATAAAATACCCGCATAAGGTTATCTCTATAGACAACAAATCGCTTGAAAGGTTAAATAAAGAAACAAGCTTTGGATCAAATATGCCTTGTATTATTCTAAAATTCTATAATCCTGTGAATTCTGATCTGCTGTTTGTATTCCCCCGAAATATTTTGTTCATTTATACTAAAGCACAATCATCATGGATTTCGATCAATCACCCGCATCAAGAGACATGGCCGCACGTGTCAGGAAATTTTTACACGAGCATATTCTCCCGCTGGAGTCGTCGCTGCTGAATGAACCGCATCACGGCAATCCCGACTGGCACAGCTGGACGGTGGACCCGCGTATCGAGGCGCTGAAAGCAAAAGCAAAAGCGGAAGGCCTGTGGAATCTATTTCTCCCCGCTGTCGGCGGACTGAGTAATGCCGACTATGCGCCGATAGCAGAGTTGACGGGGCTTTCACTCATAGCACCGGAGGTATTCAACTGCAATGCCCCTGATAGTGGCAATATGGAAGTACTTTGGAAATATGGCAGTCAAGTGCAGAAAGACGAATGGCTGGTGCCACTGCTAAATGGCGAGATACGTTCGATATTTGCGATGACGGAGCCTGAGGTGGCATCAAGCGATGCGACCAATATGCGCGCGACCATCGCGGAGGACGGCGACCATGTGATATTGAATGGCCGCAAATGGTGGAGTACAGGTCTCGGCCACCCCAACTGCAAAGTGGCGATATTCATGGGACTCTCTGATCCTAATGCACATAAATATTTACAACACTCGATGGTGCTCGTACCGCTTGATACGGCGGGAGTAAAGATAGAGCGCATGCTGCCTGTGTTTGGTGCGTTTGATGCGCCGTATGGACATGGTGAGATCTCTTTTACGAATGTTCGCGTACCTAAAACCAGTGTGATAGCCGGGCTCGGCAAAGGTTTTGAAATAGCACAGGGCAGGCTCGGCCCGGGCAGGATACACCACTGTATGCGTGCTATCGGCGCTGCAGAGCGTGCGCTAAAACTTATGATAGAACGTTCGATGAGCCGTGTAGCCTTCGGCAAACCACTCGTCAACCTCGGTGGCAACCGCGACATCATTGCTAATGCAAGGATCGATATAGACATGGCGAGATTATTGGTTTTGAAAACTGCATGGCTGCTTGATACTGTCGGCGCAATGGGTGCGCTGAGTGAGGTCTCACAGATCAAGGTCGCTGTGCCCAATATGGCATGTCGTATCATCGATCAGGCCATGCAGATGCACGGCGGCATGGGCCTCAGCAATGATACCCCACTCGCTGCGATGTATGCCTACACTCGTGTCCTGCGTATAGCAGATGGCCCTGACGAGGTGCACAGAGGTGTGATAGCGAAGTTGGAATTGAAGAAATACGAGAAGTAGCGAATAGGGAATAACGAATAGTGAATAATGAAAGGCAATACTATCATGGAAGAAAAATATTCCACGCCGTTGTTGGTCGCTGACCAAAAACTATAAAACATAACAATGGAAGCAAACGAAAAATACCTGGACCGAGCCGCCGATGTGCGGGCAGGCGATGAGATCAATGCCGAAGCAGTGAGCGCTTTCGTGCGTGAGCATGTGCCGGAACTGCAAGGCGAGATGCGCGTGAAGCAATTCAAAGGTGGTGCATCAAACCTCACCTATCAGCTTGACTTTGACAATGCGAGTTATATCCTGCGCTGCCCGCCTGCGGGTACCAAGGCCAAGAGTGCGCACGACATGTGGCGTGAGTATAATGTGATGCAGAAGCTGAAGCCCGTTTATCCCTATGTACCATACATGATCGCTTTCTGCAAGGAAGATTCGCTCATAGGCCGTGAGTTCTATATCATGGAGAAACTCAACGGCATCATTCCCCGCGCTAATCTGCCCAAAGGAATGGAGCTGAGCGAAGAGCAAGTACGAAAACTTTGCACCAATGTGATAGATAAACTGATCGAGCTGCATAAGGTCGACTATCAGGCAGCAGGCCTCGCCGACCTCGGCAAAGGTGCAGGCTATGTACAGCGTCAGATCAGCGGATGGAGTGACAGATATATCAAAGCCAAAACAGAGAATGTGCCCGACTTCGCCCGTGTGATGAAATGGCTCTCAGAGCATATGCCTGAGGACAAAGCTACCTGCGTGATACATGGTGACTTCCGTTTTGATAATGTAGTGCTAGATGCAGATGACCCTACCCGTGTGATTGGCGTGCTCGACTGGGAGATGGCCACGCTCGGCGACCCGCTCATGGACCTCGGTAATAGTCTTGCCTACTGGGTCGAAGCGGATGATCCGTTTCAGATGCAGATGGCGCGCAGGCAGCCCACACACTTGCCGGGCATGATGACACGCCAGCAGGTCATCGATCATTATTGCGCAGCGATGGGCTATCATGATGTGGACTTTACTTTTTATAGGATATATGGTTTGTTTCGCCTCGCAGTGATAGCGCAGCAGATATACTACCGCTTTCATCACGGACAGACGGACAATCCTGTTTTCGGTAGCTTCTATGTGATGGTGCAGTACCTGAATGAGTATTGTGAAGAATTGCTCAATAAAATCGGAAATCAGTGAATCGGGAATACTGAAAATCTGTAAATACAAACTGTCGATACCAGGCCATACTTTTCTTTGAAAAATGTACTCATTAATGCCTGATAGACTGATCCCCGGATTTCCTGATCGACTAAAAAAACATGTATTATTGTATTACTGAATTTTGATCCCCTGATCTGCTAAATACCATGACCCAAGGCTATACACTCAGGCTATATGATCTGCAGGACGCTCCACTGCTGGCTGTGCTATTTGAACGGAACCGTTCTCGCCTGTTGGATTATTTCCCGAACACTGCTCGCGAAGTAATCGACAATGCTTCATGCGAAACCTATATCCAAAACAAGATAGACCTCGCTATCAGTGGTGAAGCATATTCTTATCTTATCATCAGCCCGTCCGGTCAGCCCATAGGCTTTGTAAANNTATTTGTAAACCTTAAAAACATAGACCATGAAGTGTCAAAGGGCGAACTATCCTATTCCATTGATGCGGCCTATGAGGGCAGAGGGATCATCAGCAGTGCCATTCAACAGACCATTAAGTATGCATTTTCCAACCAGAAGCTTAATAAGCTCTTCATCCGCTTGTCTACGATCAATGACCGCAGCAGGCATGTGGCAGAGAGACACGGGTTCAGGCTCGAAGGCACTCTCCGAAAGGATTTCCTGACAGGAAATGATGTGCTCACAGACATTTACTATTATGGCCTGCTGCGAGAGGAAT
>PLSN01000275.1 GCA_003165135.1 Bacteroidota bacterium | reverse complement strand
CTAGTATCATATCTACCGCATCTGCCGAGCCGATGGGCCACTTCCACAGGTCGCCGCATCATCATGGGCACCATCACCACCATCATCACCAGCTCACCACTCCTGAGGAGCAGAAGCCGGTACATTGATTTTGTGTAGAGACATAACATTTTACGTCGCCGATTATTTAGACACAAAATTTTGCGTCTCTACGAAGTCTGATTCTTTATTTCCTTATCAAAAGCCTCAGTGAGCGCGGCTTTCCGCAGCGGGTCGAGCTTATAGGCCTTTTGTTCGTTGGTGATCTTTTCCCCATATGCCTTTGCGCTATCGTCGATGATCTTGCTCTGCTGAAAGAACAAGGCGCAAAAACTACAGTAAGCTAAATGTATCCATAGCCCGAAACGCTCTGAGAGCTCGAGCTTCTGGTCGCGCTTTTTCTCTACCAGTGCCGTAGCAGTCTCGCAGTTTAGTAATATTTTTTTTCTCAATGCCATTATGCTGTAAACCAGTTTTTCTCCATACACTCCCGTAGCATTAGTTTAGCCCGGTGCATCATCACCCAGTAGTTAGACGGGGTAATGCCCAGTTCTTTACAAATTTCCTCCGTATCCAGGTCGTCCATATTTTTCATGGTAAATGCAGCCGCTGTTTTCTCCGGCAGTTTCGTGATACAGCGCTTCAGGATGTCATAAAACTCATCACTCTCTACTGATGTCTCAAAATCTTTCTTCCAGGCCTTGGGCGCTGCAGCCTCTGACCAATGCCCAGACATGGTCGCAGTATCTTCAAAGAAATGATCGCGTGTACCATCTGCGGTCTGCACGGGTTTATCAAAGATGTTCAGCTCATTCTGTGTTGATTTTTTTCGGTAGTAATCGATAATCTTGCGCTTCAGGATAGAAACGAGCCATGTCTTTTCAGAAGCGGTATTAAGAAAAGTATCCCGCGCGCGCAGTGCGGAGAAAAAAGTATCCTGCACGAGGTCTTCTGCTACTTCTTCCTTGCGCAGGCGGGCATAAGCGAAGCTATACAGATAGTCGGAGTAACGCTCTATCCATTTTTCGGGCTCAAGTCCTTGTTTCTTCTCTTCCGGCACTTAGTATTGAATTTGACTGCGGGGTAAATCTAACAATCAATGCGTCATTCCGAACGCTTTTCCCCTAAAAAAATACACATGGTAAAGCGGAGGAATCTCCCGGACACAAATGAAATGCCCCGTGCCAAGGGGATTCCTCAATTCTATCACATTTATTTTTTAAGATGAAGAATTTTCGGAATGACGAACTCTTTGAAAAATTATTTTTCTACCACAAACCTTAGCGTGGTTTGCTTTTCGCCACTTTGCAGTTTGGCGAGATATATATCGGGCGTGAAGCCGCTGACATTGATCGATGTAGAATTCTCAGCAAAAGAACCTTGTAAAATTCTGTTTCCTACTATATCGTAGATGATATAATCGACACGAGCATTTGTATTATTCCCCTTGATACTGATATTACTGCTAGCGGGATTGGGGTATAGAGTATATTCCATATCAGGCGCTACAGTATTGATAGATGAAGTCGTTACAGCGCCGGGCTTGATACCAATGATAGCCACATCGCTCCATGACCAGTTCTCTGCACCGGGGTCGAGATCAGAAGTGAGAAAATATCCATTGTCCATGCCACCCCAGCCCCAATTCATGTGCAGGTTGCCATTCACATCATAGCCGTCGCAGACCCATGCGTGCCCGCCGATATTTCCCGTATCCTGCCCTGAGTAGAGCACAGGCCGACCTGCATTGAGTTCATTCACGATCAAAGTTTGCCAGTTGGCGTCGGTATAGTTTGATTTCTGAACATACTGTATGGTAGTGGCATCATAGCCGAAGTATGCCGTGAAGGAATTCATGGCACATGGATTACCTCCATATTGTACATAGGCGCTGCTGCCGTGTGCACTATAGTTCATCGCCACACTCACCCCGCACTGATACATGAGCTGAGCTACGTCCTGATTTTGATCAGACAGTGAGAGCGGCATCTGCGACCACTGATAGGTCGTCGCACCAAAGTCCGCACTGAGTCTGCCGATATTATACCAGTAGCCATGATTGCTCTGAGAGTCCACATAGGTGAATGAGCCGGTGCCCTGTGCAGGATATGACCAGAACTTCATGATCTGCGCCATTGCCGTGGCCACGCATCCTGTCACACACTGTCCGTTGTTGGTACTGTCGTATGGACAGAGCTGATTATACAGGGGGTCCTGTGCCCATGTCGTAGCCAGCATGGGAGCTACTGTGCTGCTCCGTAGTGATGACGGATTGATACCACTCATATAGGCAGTTCGCAGAGCGACAGTAGCAGCTGAGGCGGTTATATTCTGAAGTACCGCCTGATGAACTTTAGCAGCGGTATGTGTCATCCATCCGCCTATGCCGATCTGTGGTATATTACTATTGAAATTTGATTCTGTAGAGTAGCCGAGTACCGGTGTCACATTATCAGCAGCAGACACGATCACAAAGCCCGGAGCCGGCGCTATATTGAACACATAAAAGTCAAGAGTGCCGTCATTTTCACTTTGCGTGAAATTCAAATTTACGCTGATTGAAGATGAGTTTGTATTGGTAGTGGCCTTATAAAAATTCAGTGCGAGGGTCTGTGCATCAGCTATGCTCACCATGTTGGCATTGGCATATATCTGGCTTAAGCACAATAGAAGTATTGTACAGCATTTTTTCATAATACTGAATAGTTATAGTGGAACTATTCAATACGGAAAAGAGAAAATTTTGTTACTTGTCAGAAGTTTTGACAAATTTAGAAAGTTGTCAAAACTGAGCGTACTACCTCTCTATCACCACAGGCTTGGTCAGGATATTTTTTTCACCCGAATTGATATGAAGGAAGTACGTACCCGCAGCGAGATAGGCTGTGCTGAAGGAAAACTGATTGGTACCTGCGTCAATATTATCCTCAAGCAATAGTCTAACTACTTTGCCCTGTACATCTACTAAGGTAAATTTACACCATGCATCATCTGCGAGATCAAATGTGACAGTAAACTGCTCATGAGCGGGATTAGGATATAGTGCGCTGCCCTGCATGGGACTGATCTGCGCCACACCGAGAGATGCACTCTCTGTATTAGTGAGTTCAGCTATCCATGTCTGGTATTGCTTGATCGTATCAGTATAGGAGCCACTCAGCCATGCTGTGTTGGGTACATTATATCGCTTCTGAAT
>PLSN01000361.1:288-5285 GCA_003165135.1 Bacteroidota bacterium | reverse complement strand
TTTGTTTGCTACTTTCACTATGTCATACTCAGTTAAACTGATAAAATTGAAAAACAAGCTCTCTTTCAGCATCTATATGCTGCTCGGCACCATCCTGCTGCTCATATCGTCCTGCAGCAAGGTCTGCCAGACAGGCTATGCCAACCCAAACTGCGCGACAGAGATCAGGGCTCAGTTTGAGAACCTATACTACACCGTGAGCGAGAGCAAAAACCAGGATAGCATCTATACCTACTCTGCTACCATCATAGCCAGCCCCGCCAGCATCCTGAAAGTACTCATGACCAATGTCGGCAACGGGGCATTCGTGAATAATGTCATAGCAGTGACCAATGCCGATACACTCACCATACCCTATCAGGCGCCTGACAGCAATGCGCACTATATCACCGGAAGCGGCATCATATCAGGCAGTGTGCTGGTGCTGTACTACACTATCACCTATCCTGACAGCGTGCCCTCACCACATACCCAGACCGACAGCTACCAGAGCCAGTGGGTACACCCCTGAGCGAATGAATAATGAATAGTGAATAATTAAGAATGGAATACAGAGGCGATATGCCTTTTGTAGAGACGCAATATCTTGCGTCTCAATCGACATATATATAGATACACAATATTTTCTGTATATTTGAAGAAGAACTTCATATGAAAAGATACATCATACTTCTGATAGCTGCTTTGCTGCTGGTATTTTCATGCCGGAAAGAAAAGTCCCAATCGGCCCAATCGCCTAATAATCCACCTAGCCATCCACCAGCCACATATTCTATCACACCGATCAGCCCGATCCATAATGCTTATACAAGCCTAACGCCTACCTTCAAATGGAGTGTAAATAATCTAACAGGGCCATACATGCTCTATTTATATTATTTCAACCTGCAGCAGAACGGGCCGGCTGTTGATAGTATACTGACTGATAGCTTATCATATACATGGACCAGTAGTCTGAATTACGGCACCAGCTACACCTGGGCTGTTAGGACTGGCACTTTCATGTCAGTAATCGATAGTTTCACCACCATTTATCCGGATTCGCAGGTAGTGGGCAAATACTGGGTGACAGTCAGCGCAGAAAATAGTACCCCATGGGATACTGTCTACGGTCAATGTATGCTCACTATATCAAAAATATCTTCGGGTGTATTGAGTTTGTATAGTGATTCTTTTGCTACATATCCAGTTACCCTACCCTACTATCAGGGAGGCGGTACAGAATTTCTATATGGTATGATCGGCAGCAACCTGACAGTTTTCAATATATACTCTGATTCGATAACCGTTAATGCTTTCGCTGGACAGTCAGGCAACACATTAATCAACGGTACTAGCTGGATAGGCAGGAAAGTCCACTAGACCGGAGAAATGAAGAATTAAGAGTGAAGAATTAAGAATGGAATACAAGGCGCGTATGCCTATCGTAGAGACGCAACATCTTGCGTCTCCAGTATTTCCGCATTTTTGTGAGAGAGATGTGATTTTTCTTCGCGCCTTCGCGAGCAATTTATTTTGCGCTTTTGCGAGAGAGAAATAATCTGAGCAAATGTCTCTTTGTGTCCTTAGTGCTCTTTGTGTGAAAATAACTTAGCGTCTTTGCAAGAGATAAATTTACATTTGATTTGCTTCAGCTATTATTTTCATGACCCGACAAACCAAGATATTACTCCTCACCATTCTTACTCTCTGTGAGATATCCTGTTTGCTTTTCGCCAGATATGGCGTTTCAGCAGCTACCATCATTTATACCATGTCAGGTATCACTATGTGCTTTATTGCTTTGACCAATGATATCAATGCAAAACAAATTGCCCCCGACTGTTACGGCCGCTATACTTACTTTCTCTATATCACGGCTACACTACTCATCGCTAACTGGATCATGAATGTTTTTCGCGCTCACATCTACACCACACCGCTTGATATACAGATGAGCGATATGCTGCTGTTCATCCGCGAGATGGCACATCGCTATCTCGCTTATCAGCATGTATATGCTCCCATTACTTCTATTTATGGCAGTCCCGTGCAGGCTGTGTATTTGCCCGCCTTCTGGTTGCCGTATACTATCCCACTATATATCGGCCTTGATATGAGGTGGGCATCGCTTGCGGCCTTTATCGCATCTATCATTATTGCCAGTCTGGTCTCGCGCAAACATTTCAGCACTGAGTATCTGATTTTATTACTGCCTGTTGCTTTGTTTAGTTATCTGGTCCTGAGCGGCGCAGCTTATTACCTGATGTTCACGCAGGAAGCCCTGGTACTATTCTACGTAGCACTATTATGCTGGGCACTGACTTATGAATATTGGATACTCGCGGGCATAGCTGCGGCGCTATGCATCATGAGCAGGTACTTTATCGCTGCTCCCCTGCTGGCGGCTCTGATCTGGCTCTATACCCGTGACCCGAAAGCTGCGCAAAAGACAATTCTTGCCACACTAGGGGCACTGGCCATCATACTTACGATCTCAGGCTGCTGGGGTGATGTGGTTTACTTTTTCAAAATACCATTTCTCTATGTCGGCCTGCTCAATGACACCTCTTCTCTCGAAGCCTTCCGTTATATCATGTATTATGGCAGCGTCGGGTTTGCTTCTTTCCTTCATGGTGATAGCGTCCGTTTGATCACGTTCCTCAATTTAGCTATCTTATTGCTTGTCCCTATCTCCTATTTCCTTTTTGCTTACCGCTACCTATCCGACCGCAAGAAAGGCCTCATTATCCTATGTGGTGTCAAATTTTTCCTCGTTCTCTTTCTGACTACACTTTCTCATCCTTATGCCTATGTGCTTTATACCTCCTCGCTGGTTTCGATCATGCTTTTGAGGAATGAGCTCATTACAGCTGGCTCTATCCTGCCGATCTGGACCGCATAATTTCTATCAATTCTGTCCATTCTTCCATTCTGTAAATTCTGATACGCCATTATGTNNGTGAATTACTTCCCGCTCAAAATCTCACAGCTTTATTAACTTCGCTAAAATTTTTAGCAATTTGAATTGACCGCCAGATCGCCAAAACCGTAAATGGATATTTGTTCTTTTCGCGTTTTTGCGCTTTTGCGGTGAAATAGTCTCTATGGCAAAAGAAAAAGAAATACAGGCCGGCACATACAACGAGGACAATATCCGTACCCTCGACTGGGTCGAGCATATGCGCAAACGCCCCGGTATGTATATCGGCAAAACAGGTGATGGCACCTCGCAGGACGATGGTATCTATATCCTGCTCAAAGAAACGGTCGATAACTGTATCGACGAGTACCAGATGGGCTATGGCAAGAAAGTAGAGATCAGCGTCAGCAAGGACAAGGTCACAGTGCGTGACTATGGCCGCGGAATCCCGCTGGGTAAGGTCGTCGACGTAGTCTCAAAGATGAACACCGGTGCCAAATACGATTCTGAAGCATTCAAAAAGTCTGTGGGCCTGAATGGTGTCGGTACTAAGGCAGTCAATGCCCTGTCGAGCCACTTCAAGGTATATGCTGTGCGCGAAGGCGAAAAGAAAACAGCAGAATTTCAACAGGGGATATTGACAAAAGAATATAAGGTCGAAAAAACCAATGAGGACAATGGCACCTATGTGGAGTTTACCCCCGACAATCATATCTTCAAAAACTACCACTATCTCAATGAGTATGTAGAGCAGATGGTCAGAAATTATACCTATCTCAACACTGGGTTGACATTTGTTTATAATGGCAATAAGTATATTTCGCAGAAAGGGCTCTATGACCTGCTTTCTAAGAAAAAAGACATAGAGAACCTGCGCTATCCCATCATCCACCTCGTGAGCGATGACATCGAGATAGCCCTCTCCCACTCCAATCAGTATGGCGAAGAGTATTATTCCTTCGTCAATGGTCAGTATACCGTGCAGGGCGGAACACACCTTCAGGCATTTAAGGAAGCGATAGTCAAGACCGTACGTGATTTCTATAAAAAGGATTTTGATACGGTAGATATCCGCGAAGCAATAGTTGGTGCAGTCTCTATTCGTATACAGGAGCCTGTCTTCGAATCACAGACCAAGACCAAACTCGGTACAGATAAACTGCTGGAATCAGACAAAACGATGAAGCAGTTCGTCCTCGAGTTTGTCAAAGAAAACCTCGACAACTACCTGCACAAAAACCCGGAGACATCTGATGCCTTGCTCAAACGTATTCTGCAAAGTGAGCGCGAACGAAAAGAGATAGCAGGCATCAAAAAACTCGCCAATGACCGCGCCAAGAAAGCCAACATTCATAATAAAAAACTGCGTGACTGCAAGGTGCATTTTGGTGATGACAAAAATGAGAACCGTCAGAACACCATGCTGTTTATTACGGAAGGGGACTCTGCGAGCGGCTCTATAACCAAAGCACGTAATCCTGACCTGCAGGCGGTCTTTAGCCTTCGCGGCAAACCGCTCAACTGCCACTCCCTGACCAAGAAAGTAGTATATGAGAATGAAGAATTCAACCTGCTACAGCATGCCCTCAACATCGAAGACTCAATAGAGGATCTGCGCTATGCGAATGTGGTAATAGCGACCGATGCCGATGTGGACGGTATGCACATCAGGCTGCTGATATTGACGTTCTTTTTGCAGTTTTTCCCCGACCTCGTGCGCAATGATCACGTGAAGATACTCGAGACGCCGCTCTTCCGTGTGCGCAATAAACAAGAGACTATCTATTGCTACAATGAAGATGAAAAACAAGCGGCGATCATTAAGTTGAAAAACAAATGCGAGATCACACGATTTAAAGGATTAGGAGAAATATCTCCTGAAGAGTTTGAGGGTTTCATAGGTGTCGATATCCGCCTCAGCCCTGTGATAGTAAAGGACGACAAGGATGTGAAAGGCCTTTTGGATTACTACATGGGAAAGAACACGCAGGAGCGCCAGGATTTTATTATATCAAACTTAAAAATAGAAAAAGACGTAGCCGAGCAGGAAATGGAACTGGAGCTGGCGTAACCACCCCTCCTAACCTCCCCAAAG
>PLSN01000361.1:0-145 GCA_003165135.1 Bacteroidota bacterium | reverse complement strand
TGAAGCCTGTGCAGCGCCGCATCCTTCATGCACTCTATCAGATGGACGACGGGCGTTTTCACAAGGTCGCCAATGTCATCGGGCAGACCATGCAGTACCACCCCCACGGTGATGCGAGCATAGGCGATGCACTGGTCAATATCGG
>PLSN01000192.1 GCA_003165135.1 Bacteroidota bacterium | reverse complement strand
TCTACCGGGTGGATAAGGCCCGCTCCAGAGAGCAGGGCGGCACAGGACTCGGTCTGGCTATCGTCAAACACATCCTCGAAGCGCACAAACAATACGTCACTGTGCAAAGCTCTGTGGGAATCGGCACAACATTTGCGTTCACTCTACGTAAGAAGTAACAAAACCTTTATTGAGGCTAGTTTACAAGTGTTTCGTTTATTAAACAAACTACTGTAAATGACATTGTTAATGTGGGCAAATTAAATTTTGGGTGCCTGTATAATTATTTCTTTCGTACGCACATGGTGAAGTCTTGTCTAGTTTTCATTTTATGGGCTGGGGCGCTGGTCTCGTGCGCACAGTCAGCTAATACACTTATTAGTGAATATCAGCATGTAGTCAAGTCAGAAGAAAGCCGTATCAGGATCGATCTGAAAGTGACCGACCCTGTCTTTTTTGGCATGGTCGATACAGTCAGGAGTTATTGTGTCAACAACAAATTCAGCCCGGCACTTCAAATGCAAAACCTGCAGGGCCTCATCCGATTTTTGAATAAAGTAAATAACAGGGAGCAGATCCGCTCCGGACAGTGCTCCAATCTCCTGCTTTTTTACTTTTCGGTAATGGACTGGCGCAGGGAAGGCAGNNATACTATGCCAGTACCAGCAAGCGGTGGGATATAAAAGAGATATATGATCTCTTTGGCAAGTATGGCCCCAAGACCGCTGCTTTCATACTCTATGATGAAGTAAGAAATGGTGATATCACTCCTGATATGACCGAATCCATCTCTATCGATAGCAAGGCCATGATACAGCATCTGGTCTCGATCCTGAAAAAGGAAACCCCGGCAGGCTTCAGATCGGTAATCAGGGAGATGGACTACAGATCGACTGACTGGATGCGTCAGTCGTCAAAATGGGCCCCGGCAGCGATAAGTGCTCAGTTTGACAAGTTCAATATAGATGAAAAATTCACACTCCTGGTATTTGGCTATCGCGAATGCAGCCCCCAGCAGCTGCACATGTATCTGATGTCCCTGATGAGGGATGACCTGTCATCGATCAGTCCCGCATTACTGGATAATATCTCTGAAGGCAATCTTCCGGCCTTCCTGCACTTCCTGGATAAGGAAGATAAACTTGCTTCCTTGCTGAGTTCATTCAGCGATGCCAATAAAGAGAAACTCTCTAAAATGCTCTCATCGGANNTGTCCAAAAATGCGGGCCGATCTATGGATATGGATGAGATCGCATCCAATAAAACAACATTGATCGCGGGACGCTCTGAAGCTATAGGGACAAGGCCCCAGACACCTCCTGTAGCCGATCCGACAATGTCTCAGAATAACGACCTTGAGGATATATCTGTAGAGCCGATACACATCCCTCTCTCTGATTCATCAAGAGATATGCTGNNGCTGGCGCTAAAAAGAAACATCTATATGGCACTGCAGGACATCTCTTCTTTTATTCATAAGCCGTATGCCAAGGACCTCCTGATGTATGCCGCTACGGTAGAGCCCGATGAGGTCTTTAAAAAAGTAGATATGTACAAAACCAAATACTGGTCCAAAGACATACTCGAAGAAGCCACGCTCAATGCACCTATCTCTGCAAAAAGGTATTTTAATAATGCCACACATCCCGTCACTGTCCTTCTCAGCAATAGCCAGGATACTGTTATCAAAAGATTTCTGGAACTAAGCAAAGAGTCCAAATATGAATCAAAGCCGTTTTTGCTTTTTGATGAGATGGTAAGCCAGTGCCTCACCCTCAGTGACGCTACCGCTATATGCGGCAATAATTATTCACTGTTCAAAGAGCTGATGGGTATAGCCTCGCAAAAAAACTATATAGGCAGATACGATGTAGAGCGGGAGATGAACTACTATGCACTAAGGTATATACGTGGTATCAATGACAAAGTGGACCTGCCCGAAAAAGAGCGTTATGCCAGCGTAGAGAACCTGAGCTGCGATGAACTGTACTACCTGATGGTATATGGCCGGGAAGAAGTTTTTAACGGCACATTTAACGGGCTTTTTTCTCGGTTTCAGAGCAAGTGCTCTACCTCAGGATACTGGAACGCCAAACGCTTTATCAATCTGCCGCATTACCGTTCATTCATAGCCATGTGTGCAGCCTATAACAAGCTGGATAAGTTTCTTTCTCTATTCTCTACGGGTGATCAAAACATACTCCTTACTACATTTGCATCCTCGCTGGACAAGGAGCGCGACGAACTATCTGATGCTGCCACTGTAGCCGAGACAGTAGCCAATACTTCGAATAGTGTGGTATTGCAGGTGCTCCAAAACACCATCAAAGCTTCTTATACCAATCTTGAAATGGCACATGACTATAATGGAATGGCTATCTATGGTATACTGGCGGCATTGTTTAAGGACAAAGCAGTATCAGACAGGAGATGGTTTGCTATCATGGCAAAAAAATACAGGGTCGGATCTCTGGCCACTCTGTCAAACGCCACCCTCATGAATCAAAAAATATTCGTGGAGCGGATGTATTTTTATGATGATCAGGATGGCCATGAGTCATACAGAAATTTCCTGAACACTTTTTCTGCATCACCTGACTGGAAGATAGACCAATATTTCAGTTATGTACGAGTGACATCGATCAACGGCAAAAAAATAGAGATATATGCCAATAAGCCTGAGCTGGAAGAAAGCGGTGACCGTGAAATATCAAAAATAATCAAGGACAACAACTATGTGGTCGAAGGTGTGATGCATAGGGGACATAGCTTCCATACTGAGGCCACACTGGCGAGGGTATCTGCATCGACACGTTTTCTTTTTGTGGGATCATGCGGAGGATTTTATAAAATAAACATTGCCCTGCGCAAAGCTCCGGACGCACAGGTCATATCTACCCGTCAGGTAGGAACCCAGCAGATCAATGATCCTATCATCTTTTATTTCAATGAAAATGTACGCCAGGGCAAGGATATCAACTGGAAGGTCTTTTGGGATGAAATGTACAGCAAGCTTGGGAATAATAGTTTATTTAATGATTATGTGCCCCCGCATAAGAACCTCGAATCGCTTTTTGTAAGGGCATACTATCAAATAATGGGCAATGAATAAACAGATAAAACCCACCCTCATATTGCTCTTTATATTCTTAATGACCCTTGAGAAAATGCAGGCCCAGGCACCTACAGCCGCAGACCGGATGGACTTCATACATGCTGAGATAGTCCGTATCGACAGACTCGATGGCAAAGAAGACGGCAAAATAGAAACCCGTGACTCCGTCAAAAATATCATTGCACACAGGGCGTATTTCGAGTGGCCCGATAGTATAGATACATACATCCGGGTAGCTGATTTCAAAGAGGTAGACAGAAAAATATATCGCGACTACCTGTTTCAGTGTTTGAGAAGAGTAGATAACACTACTTACAAACGGGTAAGCTATTATGATGAGCTCTTTCACCATTTATACAAAGAGGTCATCGCACTCCATGACAACAGGCTGCCCGGAGTATTAAAACAAAACATCAAGCTGTCCATCCAGACATGCGGAGTGTTTCGCTACGAGCGGGTAGCAGAATCCTTCCTTTGCTATGCCTCACATTGGGAGCCTGATGAGATATTCAAATATGTCGACGACTATGCCGAAAGGCCCTATGCGCAGCATGTGATAGATCATACGGCCATATATGCACCCGAAGTAGCCAAAAAATACATGCTCATCAATAACCCCGTGCTGAATATCATGCGGACGAGCAAGGATACCAGCATAAAGGTGATCCTGAAGATAACAGATGATATCGGTAAAAAATCGAACGCATATTTCCTACTCGATGCGATCATCAATGGCAAAATGACGATCAAAGAAGCAGATTCGATCGGTTTGGACCCCAAGAAATTTTTTCTGGCTCTCAATGAGATCAGAAAGCAGAAATATCCGCTCGCAGCATACTCTCTGGAAAAAGAGATACAGGTACAGGCACTCAAGATCGTGAGGCTGATCAATGACCTTCACAATGAAAAAGCCACAGTACGGTTCGCATGTATAGATGATTTCACGCCCGAGCAACTGTACACGCTCATCATATATAGCGAAGAGGATATTTTCACCTCTACCTTTGATGGCATATTCAAAAGACTGATGTCCAGGCTGGGCACTAACAATGGATTTACGATGATACTACTCACAGGTGATAATCACTTCCGCACATTCATCAAGCAATGCGCGGGCTATGGGAAACTGGACCAGTTTCTCACTACTATGTCGCCCGAGCAGCGTAATATCCTGATGATCAAGGGTGCGGCCAATCTGGAAAAAGATGAAAATGACATATCACAGGCAGTAGAGGTGGCAGATGCATACACCAGTATCAAGGATGCTAATATCAAACGGATACTGCAGTCAACTTTCTCTATAGAGCTTCAGCGTGTGTCCAGAGATAGCGCCAAAAAAGGACAGATCATATACGGCCTGCTTCTCAATCTTTTTGTAAATACAGGCCTTTTCGGTCAGGATTGGTATGGCAGCGTATCAAGTATATATAAGCTTCCTCCGCTCAACATTCTGCCGAATGCCAAACTATTTGAAACCAACCATAAATGCATCTGGCAGATTTATTTCTATGATGATGATGATGGTGCGGTATCGTTCAAAGACTTCGTGAAAACTTTTGAGGACAGTCTCTGGCTCATCGAGGACCACAAACTCTATGTCAAGATCATATCACTCAATCGTAAATTCGTAGATATCTATGCCAACAAACCCAAAGCTGAATATGAGGGGCAGGCCTATCTAGAAAATTATTTTGACAGCCTCGATATCGTGCCCGACGTGCTGGTACACCGTGGACATAGCTACTATGCTTATAAGACGATAGAAAAGACCAAGCCAGAGACCAAGATCTTTGTCCTCGGCTCATGCGGCGGCTATCACAATCTCTCCAACATCATCGATAAATCTCCCGAGGTCAGCATCATCTCATCCAAGCAGATAGGGGTGCACATGGTCAATAACCCTATACTCAGAGCGCTGGCTGACAATATTGCCAGCGGGAAAGACATAAACTGGCAGCAGCTATGGGACAAGATAGACCGGCGTCTCAAAGGTTCTATTCCTGAGATCTATGACAAGTGGCTGGACTATATACCGCCGCACAAAAACCTCGGAGCGATCTTCATCAGGTCATATAACAGATTGATAGAAGAGCAATAAGAGTCCTATATACCAGTTTTATTATATTTGAATCAGCATGGCCACTGATATAAATGCGCTCACTGAAAAGATCCGCTCAGCCACACAGATCACCGCCGATATCGTCGACGCGATGAATAGTCTGGCACTGGCCCGGATGGATACAGATGTGCCTGCGGCTTATGAATTATCTCTCCGCACTATCAGCGACTCACATGCCATCAAATATCCCCAGGGCGAAGCCCTCGCCCTGTCTCATGCCGGCATGTGCGCATCAAAGCTCCACAAATATGACGAGGCTACAGATCTCTACGCTCTGGCCCTTGCGATATATGAAGGGCTGAAAGATGATCACAAGGTGGCTGTCACACTCACTAAGATCGGAAATGCCAAACTCCATGACAGCAAATATTCTGAAGCATTAGATCATTATAACAGGGCCATCGAGATCCTCAAAGACATGGATGACGAAGTGGCCTTGGCCAATCTGTATGCCAACTCAGGACTCACACATGGCATACAGGGCAATTATTTTCTTGCCTTAAAATCACAATTGGCAGCACTAAAAACATATGAGCGGTTAAACGACTCGCCCAAGATCGCATCCACTTGTTCTAATATCGGTATAATATATCAGGAGCTTCAGAATTATGAAGAAGCCCTTAAAATATATGAGCGTGCGCTTACCATCCGCACGGATGCCGGTGATGTAGTATCCGAAAGCGTTCTTTTAGGCAATATCGGCAATGTCTATCAGGAACAAAAAAAATACGCTGAAGCACTGCAGGTACACCTCAGGGCACTGACCCTGCTTGAGGAAATAGGCGACAAAGCCAAACTTGCTTTCTCTTATAGTAATCTGGGTAATGTCTATAAGCTCATCGGCAATAATCTTGTAGCCCTTGATTACTATAATATGTCACATGCTTTGTTTCTGGGCCTTAATGATAAGCGTGGATTGGTGCATTCTTTTAATAACCTCGGAGAATTGTACTTTGATCTGAAAGATTACAAAGAAGCTCACAAGTACCTGAATGAAGCTGTTAAATTGGCTGAGGAGACCGGGTTAAAAAATCAATTGCGATTGGCATTTCAAAATCTATCCATGCTATATGCACAGGAACAAAAATACCAGGATGCATATCATTTGCATCTGCGTTTCACACAGCTGGATAAGGAAATATCAAATGCGGAAACCAGCGGTCAACTAGCGCAGATGACCCTCCGCTATGAGATGGAACAGCGCGAAAAGGCTGCAGAAATAGAAAAGACAAAAAACATTGAGCTGCAAAAGGCCTTTAACCTGCTGGAAGAAGAAAAAAAGCGATCGGAAGAGCTGTTGCTCAATATTTTGCCGGAGGAAATAAGCTACGAGCTCAAAGAATATGGCAAAACCAAGGCGCGAAGTTTTGAGATGGTCACTGTTTTATTCATGGACATCAAAGGGTTCACTATGATCAGTGAGCAGTTTACCGCAGAGGAGATCGTGAGCAGTATAGATGAATACTTTGAGATGTTTGACCTCATAGCCGAGCAACATGGCATAGAAAAGATAAAGACCATAGGCGATGCATACCTCTGTGTGAGCGGGATACCTGTAGCTATAGAAAACCATGCGGAAAAAATGGTCTGCGCTGCCAGAGATTTCATCCAGGCAGTGCACCAGCTGAAAGAGAAAAGAACTCAACAAGGCAACCACGCTTTTGATTTTAGGGTAGGCATCCACTCCGGCCCTGTGGTAGCTGGTGTAGTTGGCATCAAGAAATTCGCCTATGATATATGGGGAGATACTGTCAATACTGCCTCGCGTATGCAATCAAATGGTGAACCAAACCGGATCAATATTTCGCATAGCACTTATCAGCTCGTCAGCGATAAGTTCACCTGTATATATAGAGGTGAGATCGAGGCCAAGAACAAAGGCAAACTGAAAATGTATTTTGTCGAGGAAGACATATAAACATATAGAAGGAATATATTTTATTTGTCGTCTAAACCAACAACAACCATAAAACCAATCACAATGGGACGCAAAATAATTTTCATAACTGCTGTATTATTATTTACCTCTCCTGTATTCTCCCAAACCCCGCGTAGTATACAAACTGTCGGCCTTGGTCAGGTGACCATTATCGAAGAGGCGCTCAATAATGACGTCTGGGTGGGGTCTGCATCACAGGGAGTAGCGTTTTACAGTGGCACCGCTCAGACCTGGCAGTATTACAATACGGGCAATACCCCACAGTTCAAGAGTGACTCCATCACCTCTATTTCTTTTGGCGTGATAGGTGGTGTAAAGTATGCATTCATTGGCACTACTAGTGGCCTGGTATATAATCATGGCGGCCCCTGGGATACTCTGGCACTGGCTTCCACAGCTTATGGAGACAGGTTTATCACCGGCGTATCACTGATTGCATCCGACACCATTTGGGCTTCTACGCGCAATGGTATAATCGCTTATGATACAGCTTCTCTCCAGATCACTAAAGTATATACCACTTCCAATTCTAATGTGCCCTACGACCACACCACTACCTCTGCCAGACATGGACAGGACTGCTCGATCTATGCTGCCGGCACTCCGGACAGCGGAGTTTTCTATACCTCTAATGCCGGTACCACGTTTACCAAAATTGACACTACCGGAGCTGACTTCAAACTGGTAGACAACCGAGTCAATACCATATGCATAGACAATAACTGTACCCGCATGATGATAGGTACTCTTGGCGGTCTTTCTATTTGCCCTATAGGTGTGAACTGTCAAAACATCACTACAGCAAACGGCCTGCCTGAAAATAATGTCACCAGTATCAGTGAGGACTGCCACGGTTNNATGGGTCGGCACAGCAGATTCTGGTGTTGTCGTCTTCAACAGTCCAGGCACAACCATAGTGGGTAGGATCACGGTAGCCAATGGATTAACCAATAACCAGATCACTTCCGTCTCCTTTGCCGGGGGTGACTGCGTCGGATATGTCTCCATGGGCGACGGCAATCTGGCTGTAGTAGATACAAATGAACAGGTGACCCAGATCATCAATGGCGTGAATACTGTCAGCCCCTCAAACTTTGATGTCAAAGTATACCCTCAGCCATCGAGCAATCAGCTGACCTTCCTTTTTGGCAAAGAACTCCCTGATGGCAATATCGACCTAATGGACATCAGCGGCAGATCGGTCAGAAATATTAGTATCAATAATACTTCCGTCATAAACACCGATGTTTCTGCTCTGTCGGAGGGATTATATTTCTATACCATCCTCTCCGAGGGCCAGCTGCTCAAAACGGGAAAGCTCGAGGTGGTCAGATAATTTTCGCATGGCTATTGCATCTATACAATGACAATCTGGGGGAAACTAGTTATGGCGTGGAAAACCTGTTCTTAAAATTCCTGCCCTCAATCCCGCAATACTTTTACTTTTGCGCGCAAAACAAAGCCTCCATGATCAAGCCAATCCGCTCCGCACTCATCTCAGTATACTATAAAGACAAACTGGACCTGATCGTAAAAGAACTGCACAAGCATAATGTGACCATATTCTCTACCGGTGGCACCTTGCAGTTTATCGAGTCGCTGGGCGTGCCGGTAGTAGCAGTAGATGCGCTGACGGGCTTCCCTGAGATACTAGGCGGCAGGGTCAAAACCCTCCATCCTAAGGTATTTGGTGGTATACTGGCTCGTCGCGACAATCCCTCCGACCTCGAGCAACTCAAAAAACATGATATCCCAGAGATAGACCTCGTGATCGTGGATCTATATCCATTTGAGGAGACAGTCAAATCAACTCAAAATGAGCAGGAGATAATCGAGAAAATTGACATCGGCGGCATATCGCTCATCCGCGCTGCGGCTAAGAATTTCAAAGACACTCTTATTGTTTCTTCCCGCGACCAGTATGAGGAACTTCTCGCTTTGCTTCAAGCTAAAAATGGTGGCTCAGAAGTTGCAGACCGCAAACTATTTGCCACCAAGGCTTTCATGGTCACTTCCCATTACGACACCCTGATATTTAACTACTTCAACCGCGATGCACAGCTTCCGGTATTCAAGCAAAGCATCCTTGGTTCCAAGACCCTCCGCTATGGTGAAAACCCCCATCAAAAGGGCGTTTTCTATGGTGATCTCAATGAGGTTTTTGAGATACTGAACGGCAAGGAACTTTCATACAATAACCTCGTGGATGTAGAAGCCGCCATCAATCTGGCTGCCGAGTTCACAGAGCCGACCTTTGCCATCATCAAGCACACCAATAGCTGTGGACTGGCATCCAGGCCCACTATCTCTGAGGCATATGCAGCAGCTCTGGCGGGCGACCCTACTTCGGCGTTCGGCGGTGTACTCGCAGCAAATAGAAAGATAGACGTCGCCACTGCCACACAGGTCAGCGAACTGTTCTTTGAAGTACTGTCCGCTCCAGACTATGAGCCTGAGGCTTTGGCGATCCTGATGCAAAAGAAAAACAGGATCCTTTTAAAGCTGAAACCCGTCAATAGTCAACGGTCAACGGTCAACAAAAGCAAGATGTTTAAATCGCTTCTGAATGGTGTGCTGGAGCAGGATATAGACAATATCAGCGAAAAACAAGACACTTTCAAACCCGCCACAGACCGCAAACCGACCGCACAGGAATTGTCCGATCTTGAGTTTGCCATCATAGCCGTGAAGCACCTCAAGAGCAACGGCATCACCATAGTCAAAAACAAACAGCTGATCGGTATGGGCTGCGGCCAGACCTCACGTGTGGACTCGCTGGAATCAGCGCTCAAGAAAGCCAAGGCATTCGGTTTTGATACCAAAGGGGCTGTCATGGCATCGGAAGCGTTTTTTCCGTTCCCTGACTGTGTCACTATAGCCCATCAGGCAGGTATCACAGCTATATCACAGCCCGGAGGCAGTATCAATGACAAGCTGTCCATAGCCGCCGCCAACGAAAACGGCCAGGCCATGGTCATGACAGGCGTCAGGCATTTTAAGCATTGATCTATCCTGAGGTCATAAACAGTACCACGATACAGGTAGTCACCAGTGCCGGTAATGTAAAAGTGGGCAAATAGAGGAGAAAGCAAATCCAGAATATGACTGGAGAAATTCGTTCTGCCCTACGTATCAAAAACCAGCTCAAACCTATACCCAGCACTACAAACACCACCATTCCTATCGTTTCCATCTCTATCGGGTCTATGCCATTTTTGCCGAAGCAAAAATATCCGATATTGATCCCAAGAAAAATCAATAAGATCGGGATAGAGGCCTTCAGAATGTATAGGGCGAACTTCATCGATTAAAGATAGAAAAGATAGTTTTCGCGAAGGTTTGTTTTTGGGCGGGAGCTGATCAAAATTCTTTTTCCCTAATTAAATAAAATAAAAAATACTTATCAGCCTGTATTGTCGTTTTTACTGTGAATTTATCTACATTTGACCGTTCATTTTAAACGACTTATTTCTTCTATACTATATGGGTTTATTTAATTTTTTCATGGAGGAAATCGCCATTGACCTTGGCACAGCTAATACGCTGATCATCCACAATGACAAGGTCGTGGTAGACCAGCCCTCCATCGTGGCGATAGACCGCCGCACAGACAAGGTGATAGCAGTGGGCGAGCGTGCCATGCAGATGCATGAGAAAACTCATGCCAATATCAAAACCATCCGTCCGTTGAAAGACGGCGTGATAGCAGATTTCTACGCAGCGGAGAATATGATCCGTGAGA
>PLSN01000185.1 GCA_003165135.1 Bacteroidota bacterium | reverse complement strand
CAGCCAATAATACTGAGACTAAAAACTACGGGTACGGATGGCGGATGACCAAACAGGCTGATGGAAATAATATCATCTACCATAATGGATGGTGGCATGGCAATAACAATGTCTTCGCCAGAAATCTACGTGACAATACGACCATCATCGTCCTTGGCAACCGTCTCAACCAGGGCAACTACTATACTGATCCGATCTGGGAGATACTCAAAGGCCTGAAAGAGCCTGAGCAGACTGCTGCAGAGCAGCAATAACCTCAAAGAGCCTGAGACCACTGCAGTCGATCAGCAGTAATTACTCTTCTACCGCTACTACTTCTTTTACTTCCGGCACCATTCTTTTGAGCAGGCCCTCGATACCTGATTTCAGTGTAATGGATGATGATGGGCAGCCACTGCATGAGCCCTGTAATGACAGGTTCACGATGCCATTCTCAAAGGAGCGGAAAGCTATATGCCCGCCATCACTTTCTACAGCAGGCTTCACATATTTCTCGAGCAGGTCTTTGATCTTGTCTTCTGCATTTGATTCGTCGGAAACGGGGGCAGACTCGATCGGTTCGCCTTTTTTATACAGTGATTCAGATACCGCAGGACGAACGGAGCTGATGAATTTTTTTATTGCTTCTTTCAGCTCGGGCGATATTTCATACCACTCGTAGTCGGGCTTCTTGGTGATGGTTACAAAGTTGTTGGAGATAAAGACACCACTCACGAATGGGATATCAAAAAGCATCTGTGCCAGTTCTGATTCTGTGGCTGATTCTTTGCTCCTGTATTCTGCCACGTAGTTTGGCAACAGGTGCATATTGGTCACGAACTTCTGGCTCTCGGGATTCGGAGTGCTCTCGGTATATATTTCTAAAACAAATGGGGTGCTCATCTTGATGTCTGTTTGAACAGCAAAATTAGGCTAAAGAATCGGGATATCTTACTATCGGCAATACTTTCATCAGAAAGTCCCAAACCTGAGAAACAGCCCTGCATATAGTCCACGTATACGATAGGTCTTGAGCCTGAGATAGTCGCTGCCGAATACCCCCTGCACACCAGCTGTAGCGCCGATACGGAAATATCTGGTCGTATTCCAGATCACACTCAGGGAGGGATTGACGATAAAGTAGTTTTGTATGAAATTTACGCGCTTGGCCTCGGTCGTATCTATCCAGCCAGCCTTAGGGTCCGTAAAGCTCATATATGTCCATCCAAGGCCCAGGTCAGGTTCTATAGATATTTTCTTGTCTGCCCGAAAGATGTAGCCAATATTGATCATGCCGCTCATGCTGAGGGGATGTACAGGTGTGGCTGTCGGAGGATTGGTCGCGTAGGAGCTATCGTATGAGTTGATGTATTTGTTGATCTTCACCTCTGTGGTCAGGATGTCAAATTTGGCACCGATGGACAATTTGTGGTTGACTACCCAAGCTACCTGAAAGCCGGTCAATGCCACAAACTGCTGGTACAGATAGGTCACATCGCCATCAAACTGGACGTGAAAAGTGCTGTTGAACCGGCCCGCATTAAAAAAACCATGACGAGTACTGTCAGGACGAGAATCGACCATGGACTGAAGGGAGTCCTGAGGCGTCCTGACCCTCTGTGCCTCGCTCAAAGAAGGCGCCAATAGTATGAAAAGCAATGATATAAAGTGTAGCCGCAAAAAGTCGAGGTTTTTCATCCTTTCGTATTGATTTATTGATACTTATGCCTATTTTTTGATAATTTTCATAAAGTATAGTGCCTATCGGTATCAGTTTCTTAACCCAATTCTAAAATACAATTTTTTCGTTCAATCTTCATAATAACTCACTTATAAATGCTTACGTTTGCCAGCCATGTATGCCATCATAGATGTAGAAACCACCGGGGGCAGTCCCTCCATCGACAGGATCATTGAGATAGCCGTCATTGTCTACGATGGAGTGAATGTCATTGAGCAATACTCCTCTCTGGTCAACCCGCGCCGCAATATAGATAAATATGTGACCCAACTCACGGGCATAACTGACAAAATGGTTAAAAATGCGCCCGCTTTTGAGGACATTCAGGACAAGATACTGGAGTTGACTGAAGGAAATATTTTCGTCGCACATAATGTGAAGTTCGACTACGGTATGATCCGCAGTGAGTATAAACGTATCGGGGTGGACTTCGTCCGCAAACACATAGACACGGTGACACTGTCACAAAAAGTACTCCCTGGTTTCACCTCCTATAGTCTTGGTTCGCTCTGCGACTCACTGGGTATTATCATAGAGAATCGCCACCGTGCGCTGGGAGATGCTGAAGCAACAGTCAAGCTGCTCGACATCATACTCAAACAAAGTACTTCTAAAAAGCATATCGAGATAGAGCTCAATCAAGGTATAGACCCATCTATCCTGCCGCCAAATATCACACTCGGCGAGATAGAGAAACTACCCGAGGAGCCAGGTGTTTTTTATTTCAAGGATATGGATGACAATGTCCTCTTTATCGATGCATCAAAGAATGTACGTCGCGAGGTGATCAAATTTTTTAATAAGAATGAAGGCCTGCCTGAGCGTCAGGTCAGTCATCAGACCATCACTCAGATCGACTATCAGGCTACGGGCAATGAACTAATCGCACGCCTCTGGGCATATCATGAGCTGAGAGAGCGGGCACCGATATTCAATAAGAAACCCAAAGACTACAAATTCTCTCATGGTATCTTTCTGACCTCCGACAGCGATGGCTTTAAGCATCTGAAGATCGAAAAGCTTGATTTTGCGGAAGGTGAAGTGGCGCTGAAGTTTCAGGGCAAGGGCACTGCTATCAAAGTACTTCATAAGATCATTACCGAGGGCCACCTGCAGGTACAGTTCTCACTCTTGAAAAAGATGACAGACCCCGAGCAGCGCGAGAACTTCAAAAAATCATACAACGAAAAGATCGAGCGTGCAGTACGGAAGTATCTATATAAGAACACTAATTTCTTCATAGTAGGCGATGGTCGCCGGCCTGATGAAAACTCAGTGGTCTGGATCGAAAACAGCAACTACCGAGGCTATGGCTATATCTGTCCTGAGCTGAACGAAGTGACAGTCGAAAACCTCATGGCATCTGTCAAGCCACAGACCGATGACCTCGAGATCCAGAAGATAATACGTCAGGAACTCCGCAAAGGTAAAGGCCTCCGGATCATCAGCTATTGATATGATTCTCATTAATCCTTCAGTATAAAACTCGTCCAGGTGCTTCTGGTCTTTTTTCCATTCTTGACATCGAGGCGTATATAGACACGAGTGCCCTTTTTGGCTTTGTGTATTTCATGCATCATGTCGTCATTAGGTTTATCGTCTTTGACATATAGATTTTTGCTAGTGCTTTTATTGACGAAGGACATAGTGATGGCGATGATGACATTGTCTTTATTATAGTGGCCATTGTCCAGATAGCCGAAGACACACTTTTCCGGAAAGTCACGCTTCTCGTAATACATATTGCGCTCCAGCACGATATTGTTGACCGTGATATTGGTTGATCTGTTGGGGTTGACCATCGGGAATGCCCTGGCCTGAGCTAGCAGTATGAATTTATGCTGTAGTAGTATGCGGCTATTGTTTGAGAAACCTATGATACGGAGTGTAGCAGTATCCGTGCCTTCAGTCAGAGCAGTCTTTGGCCTGATAGACAGAAAGGAATCCGTGGTGGTCGCCAGGCCTTTGTCAAAGAATAATTCTGAAAACCGATATTTAGGCGAGAAGCGTATCAGAAAGAGATATTCCTTGTCAGCACTCAGGGTATCCAGTAGGGGAATGATCTTTACTTCCTCTCTCCCTTCGAGGGGAATGTATATATCAGAAGCGAAGGGATTAGTGTTTTTTTTGTGACTCGGTAGGTCTTGCGCTGACAGGTATAGAGGCGACAATAAGAGCATGATAGCAAGGAGGCGTGAATATAGGTGGTGGTCCATGCTTATGATAAAAGGTTATTCAACGGTTTCAGTCCATTCATTGTATAGCTCAGTGAGATAAATGTTTTCTTCTTTAGTGATAGGGCGAGTGGCCTTGGATAGCTTGATCGCAAAGTCGATCAGGTGCAGGCGCTCTTTCTCAGTAGAGTCTTCGTAGAAATCATCCATTGCCTTTTGATAGTGTACTAAATAGTCTTCCTCATTGAGGTTGCTGATCTTCTCGAGCTCTTTGTCGAGGCTTATATGTATGGGGAAATTTTCGGCGATATATTCTGCTATGATGCGGTCTTCAGCGACACTAAATTTGTGGTCCACTGCAGAGAGCAACATCAATATATGATACCCTGCTATCGATTTGTTCATTCTTCCGTTTGGCATAACTCG
The DNA here is from genome assembly GCA_003165135.1 of Bacteroidota bacterium. GTDB lineage: Bacteria > Bacteroidota > Bacteroidia > Chitinophagales > LD1 > UBA1941. The sequence goes on along the minus strand of PLSN01000185.1, from coordinate 6,125 downwards.
TATTTTGAAAGTAAATTAAACATTATTTTCATCTATTGATACTGTGCGACAGATTTTTTTAACTCACTTTTTATTTTTTCAGCAAGCGAAGCAGGTTTCAACACCTTCACACCCGATCCATAGCTCAGGAGCTGCAGCACCAGTTCTGTGTTTACCATTACCTGCAGGGTNNTGCAGGCTGATACGGCACTCGGTGTCAGTTTCTTTGACCACCTGCTGGGAATGATGCAGCGGCTGTGACTGGATATATTTGGCCTGAGTCGGAGCAAAAGATAACAGCACAGTCTCCGCACCGCCATTTCCTTCTGTGATGCCAAATACATTTTGAAAATATTTTTCGCTGTCAAACTCCCCACCGGAGAAAGTAACATCGGTGACCTGCATACTCACAAACCTGTCAAAGGCATACGTTTTCACTTTCTGGGTTTTGCCGGTGATGACATTTCCTATCAGGTAAAATCGGCTTTTGAACTCCCGCACCACATATGGCTCTATTATATGCTCTTTGGCGGATTGTTCGTCAAATTTCTGATACGATAGTTTGATGCGCCTCTTCTCGCGAATGGCCTTGACCACGGGCTCTATATATTCTATACCCCTGTAGCTATTCGGCCTATCAAACTGTATGATGTTTCCTTCGCCGCGCGATTGCTTATTAAACCGCACAGTCTCTGCTATCTTCCGGATGGCTTCGTCGAATTCTTTGATAGCGGGTAGCTCCTTAAACTGATCGAGCAGGCTGATCGCAAACTCCAGACCGTGCAGATCATCTGCAGTGACAGGGAGATTATTGATCGAGTAGCCTGCATCAGAGTATGCGTATGATTTTTCTGCACGATTGAATACGATCGGCGCTTCAAATTTCAGCGACTGGCTGTAGCGCATCTCCTGCAGGTCGAGCTGTACGGTGCGTTTGGAGACCGGCTTGTCGAGGTGCTCACTGATATGGGCTATCAGTTCTTCCAGTGTCGGATTTGGCTTGCGACGCAGCCGCTCATCTATGAGCCTGTACCGGGTGAAAGCATCTCTGTTTAATGGCATATGACAAGGGAATTTTTGTGTTGAAAAAAGTTACATGGCTATGTGGATAGAATAATATCTCCATTCGTATCATTCACACATATACATCGTATTAGACAGCAGTTAAAAACGACCACCCATCAGCAAATCTAAAGAATATTTTGACTACGCAAATACATTGCGCAGTGTGGCCGTAGTTTTGTTTTCATAAAAAATAAGCAAAATGAAATCACTCGAACAACTGCAAGCATCCCTGACCAGAAACAAGATACTTTTTTCTGAGATCGAATTCTTCTCATCTGAAGAGGTGACCCTGATAGGCGAGATCGACATGAACGGCAAAACGGAGTTTGCCCAGTATATCACCAATAAGAAAAATCTCTACCTGCTGCTAAAGAACTCAGGCAAAGTAGGCCAGCAGATCGTAAACCTGATCATAGATGCATTTGCGCATCCGCACGGAGTGCCTGTGACCCTCAATCTCAGAGAGATATTTGGCAAGGCTGTCTGCCTGCAGCAATGCCTGCTGAAGCTAGACCGCTCATTCTACGAAAACGAAGTGGGTGAGTGGAAAGTCGATTACAAGACAAACCTCTTCTTCATCGACGCGGTCAAACCACTCGTGCCACAGGCTGTACCTGCGGGATTGTTTTGATCCATATTAACCCTCAAAGGGTGTCAAACCCTTTGAGGGTTTTGACAAGAGGTAGCTTCGGCCATTCACAACTACTATTTTGCGGTTTCGCGCTTTCGCGAGACAAATTTCCTCTGTGTTTCTTTTTCCATTAATATTGGCATAGATTTGAAAAGGAATACAATTATGCAAAAGACACTCTTCATTCTGGCCGTAATTTTTTCTATAGCAGCCATAGCACAGCAGCCACAGAGGCCATCACAGCCACCTGTCAGGTCAAAGACCGCAGCTCTGCCTTTGAATATTTATAAAACCCTGCGCGACTCCTGCACTCAGCTGGACATTGTATTCATCACCGGCAAAGGCGGCTCTATGTCTATGGACAATCATAATAGCATCAGGGGCTTTACTTCGTTTGTGACCACTAAGCCGGTAGATAAAGTGCCGAATGCACCGCAGGATGGCACTATCATGTGGCAGATAGACGGACGAGCGTTCCTCATGGGAAACCTCTACCTGACCGGTGATAGCTCAGGATATCTGGTTTTTGATAAGGACAATAAAGAGTATATCAATGCGATCTCTCCTGATGGTGCGGGCTTTTTGAAAACCCGCGGCGGCAGATAAGACCCCACCCAAACCTCCCCAAAGGGGAGGGCTAACAACGAATAAAGAATTTAAAAATTTAAGTCAGCTTAGCTTCTGAAGTGATCGCTATACTCAGCGCTTTGGAGACAAGACAGTGCTGCTCAGCGACTTTTACGATCTCCTGAAATTTTGCTTCTTCAATATTAGGTATGGAGGCTGTGATAGCCAGATGCGATGCGCTGATAGCCATATCTGCACCGGCACCTGATATCGTAATGGTCGCAGTAGTATCCATAGCTGTAGCTGTAAATCCAGCCTGACCAAGAAGCATACTCATGGCCATGGTAAAGCAGCCTGCATGAGCAGCAGCGAGAAGTTCCTCGGGATTAGTGCCGACGCCGTCTTCAAATCGCGTCTTGAAAGAGTATTGTGTTTTGTTGAGAGTGGTGCTTTGTGTGGTGAGGGAGCCTTTGCCTGCCATGAGGTCGCCTTCCCAATGTGCTGATGCTGTGCGTTTCATTTTATTTGAGTTTTGAGTTGTAAATAAATATTAAAAGTAAATATACTAGATTGGATTGTCTTTTATGCTTACTTGTGTTAAGCTTTGTTTACTAATAGTATTGTTTTATCATTGACGAATCAGTGCACCTCATATTGCCCATATTGATCATTGTTTTGCTGGCCTATCTCACATTCAGGCTGGCATTCTTTCGTTTAGATGAACTGCCGGCCTGGGCTGCCCCGGTCTTGCTTCTAGTTAAACTCTTCTTTGGTTTTGCGCTGTGGGCTGTGTACACGTTTTACTATACGGACCGCTCTGCCAGCGATATATATAAGTTCTATGATGATGCCCACTACGTGCATCTGGCATACGGTGAAAACAAAGCTGCTTTCATCGGCCTGATGACTGGCTCGGAGGATTCATCGCTCAATATCTATACCGGTCAGATGAAAAACTGGGAGCGTAATTTCAATAAGGCGGTCCCATTTAATGAAAACCGCTTTATGATCCGGCTCAATGCACTGATGATGTTTGTCTCCGGTGAAAATATCCATGTACATACGGTCCTCTTTTGTTTCCTGTCTCTCATCGGCTGCATATTGCTATTAAAGCTCTTTCAGTCTTTTGTGGAGTCGGGCAAAAGGAAGTGGGTCGTGCTGACTGTCTTGTTTCCATCGTTCCTGTTCTGGACATCGGGCGGGCTAAAGGAGTCGCTGATCATTTTAGGATTGGGATTATTCCTATACGGGTTTTTATTCATCCGCGAACGAGGCCTTGCAGCCATATTGTTTTTGATCACAGGCATAGCGGTCCTGTTAGTAACCAAGTATTTTCTGTTGATCTGCCTGCTGCCTGCTGTGGTGGCGTATTATTTATTTATCAATAAAACATCAGCTAAACAAGTCCTATTTAAATATGCAGGAGTGATCGTTTTGACATTGATAATACTGCAAGTGATAGCACCAATTGATAAGCGGACGAACTTCGCGAGGATCATTTCAAAGAAACAGAAGTATGCCATCGGCGAGGCGAAATATATGAAAGCCGGGAGCTACAGCGAAGTGCCTGTGGTAGATTCCACTATTACTTCAGTGGTCGTCAACCTCCCTGTCGGCCTGTGGGACTCAATGATGAAGCCATATCTGTGGCAGAGCCGAAATCCAATGATGCTGCTCAGTGCGGCGGAAAATGTTGCATTGCTAATGCTTCTGATATTGGCGCTGATATATCGGGATAGGAAGAAAAGCTATGGCTATAATATTCTTCTCTTTGTCTGTATATCTATCATGCTTTATTTCAGCATCATCGGGATCATGACACCTGTGCTGGGAAATCTGGTGCGCTACAAAGTAGTGATGATGCCCCTGCTGGTCTTTGTTCTGCTATATATTATTGACTTGAAGGGGTTGCCCTATTCAGACGCTAACAGTCGTTAGTTTTTGGTTGCTTCAAAATCTTTCATGGCCTGTATCAATACATCCACGCCACTTTCAGGCATGGCATTATACATCGAAGCCCTGAAACCTCCTACAGAGCGGTGGCCTTCGATGCCGACTATTCCTCTTTCCTTGGCGAATGCGCTGAACTGAGGATCGAGGTTTTTGTCTTTCATTGTAAAGCAGACATTCATCATGGAGCGGTCTCCTTTCGCCACATTACCGACAAATATCTTTGAGCCATCTATCGCTTCATAGAGTTTCTGCGCCCTGATGATATTAGCGGAGTACATATTTTGAAGGCCTTGCTTCTTGATCCATTGTAATGTGAGATATGAAACGTAAACTGCAAAAACCGAAGGTGTATTTTTCATGGAGCCGTTCTCTATTTGCACCCTGTAGTCTATCATCTTTGGTATTTCACGGTGGACTTTGCCAAGTATGCTTTTCTTTATGATGACCACTGTCGCGCCTGCTACGCCCATGTTCTTCTGCGCACCTGCATAGATCACATCAAATAGCGAATAGTCAAAATCGCGCGAAAAGATCTCGCTGCTCATATCGCCGATCAGTATGTCAGTTTCCTCGCGCAGGATCTTGATGTCGTGATTAGTCCATTGAGTGCCGTATATGGTGTTATTGGTGGTGATATGAATATAATGAGGCCTCCTGTCACCCATGTCCCATTGTTTCGGGATATGGTCATAGTTGGTTAGCTGTGAGGTGGCGATCACATGTACATTGCCAAAAAGCTTGGCTTCATTCAGCGCCCCGTGTGCCCATGTACCGGTGTCTATATAGCCCGCTGTGTCGTTAGTATCAAGCAGATTGTATGGTATCATGTAGAACTGTGTACTGGCACCACCCTGCAGATACAGCACCTCATAATCATCGCCCAGGCCCATGAGTTCTTTGACCAATGCTCGTGCTCCGTCCATCACATCTACGAAAGGTTTCGCGCGATGCGATATCTCAAGTATGGATAAACCCATTCCAGCAAAATCATCAATAGCAGCTTTGCATCCGTCCAGTATCTCCTGTGGTAATATCGAAGGCCCGGAATAAAAATTGATCTTCTTCATGCTGCAAAATTATCAAAAATTGTATCTCTGAGACCTAAGCTTTAGATACACTGGTTCTACTCACGAAGTAAACACCTAAGAGTATGAGGGCCATTCCGGCAAAGTGATAAGGAGCTATGCCCTCATGGTCCCAGATGCCCCAGGCTATAGCCACTATGGGTATCAGGTAAGTAACCGAAGCCGCAAAGAGTGCACCGCTTTTCTGAATGAGTTTATAGAAAAGTATATTTGAGACAACAGTATTGAATCCGCCCAATATGGCTATGTATCCCAGCGCTCTCCATGCGCCGGGCTGATGAATTCTTTGGAGAAAATCTGTGCTCATCAATATCGCAAAACCCGGTATGCTTATCATCGTCATACCTAACACGGTAAGCATGACGCTATTGACAGATGGGAAGTTTTGCCTGACAAAATTTGAGTTGGTGCCATAGCAGAAAGTGGCTATCACAGGCAGTATCGCATATCCTACATCGACATTGAGCTCAAGGCCATGCTTGCCGAAAACCAATACTAAAGCCCCTATGAAGCCAATGAATATGCCGAGAACCTTGATGCGTGGAGCGTGAATGTTCCAAAACAAAAGTCCTGTCAGTACTGTGAATAAGGGAGAAAGAGAATTGATGATACCGCCTACTGAGCTGCTAATGCGGCTCATGGCATAAGCGAATAAAAATGCAGGAATACCGCTGCCGATAGCCCCGACGAAGAATGCTTTGCCGAATTTATCGCGAGGTATATGACCGATGGCTTTTCGCAAAAAAGGTAAACAAACCAAGCCCGCTATAGTAATACGAAGAGATGCCATCTCGATCGGTGTATATACGATCAAAGCTTTTTTCATTATGATATAGGAAGAGCCC
>PLSN01000130.1 GCA_003165135.1 Bacteroidota bacterium | reverse complement strand
CCATACAGAAATCCAAAACCGGGGATAACAAATATTCCCACTCCGGTCAGTATCCCTAAAATAGCACCTGCCACTACACCTATACTTGCCTCTGCCTTTTCTACAGTGTTGCTTGATTTGATATGTATGTGGTTATCGATCAGGTCTGCTTTGCCCACTATTGATAATTGATTATCAGGGTATCCTGATCTTTTCAGTTCCTGTAGTGCAGCCAGGGCTTTGTCATGGGTTTCATAAACGCCAACTATTGATTTCATGATGTTGTTTTATTATTGGGTGATATAAATTTTAATTATCTGGCCTTTGGATAAGGTCAGTCGCCTGATCCCGATGCAAAGTTGCGGATGTATAAAAGTTAAAGTATTACACAATTGCACCTATTTGTTACATCATTCACACATATCGGATATAAATGACATCTGCCATTTTTAATTACCTAACTTGCAGGAAAGAAGTGCTGTTCTTTAAGAAATTGGCACGCAGCTTAAGGCGATAGGCCCGAAAACTTTAACCGTAGAAATGAAACTCTATATCAAGTACATGGTGAGCATCAGATGTAAACTGCTGGTGAAAGCTGAGTTGAAGAACCTTGGCCTGCACTTTGTATTTGTGGACCTGGGTGAGATAGAGATCATGGAGGACCTCACTGCTGACCAAAGAGGGCAGCTGAAAACAGCTTTGGCCATCTCAGGGCTGGAGCTGATGGATGACCAAAAGGCCAACCTGATCGAAAAGATCAAAAAGGTCATCATCGAAATGGTGCACTATGCGGACGAACTCCCCAAGATCAAAAACTCAGACTACCTCAGTGAGAAACTGAATTACGATTATACTTATCTCGCCAATCTTTTCTCTGAGGTCGCAGGGCTCACTATCGAGCACTATATCATCGCGCACAAAATAGAGCGCGTCAAAGAGCTACTCATGTATGACGAGCTAAACCTGACGCAGATCTCCTACAAGATGAACTACAGCAGTGTGGCGCATCTGTCCAACCAATTCAAAAAAGTGACCGGCCTCACGCCCTCACATTTTAAATCACTGAAAGACAAAAGAAGGCAATCTCTGGAGGACGTCGGTGTCACTACAGATACAAATTAAGATATGGGTGAAATAAAAAAACAGGAATCGCAGTATGCCAGGAGCCTGATCGAAGCCAGCCTCGATCCGCTGGTCACGATCTCGGTCGATGGCAAGATAACGGACGTAAATGAAGCTTCTATCAAGGTCACCGGGGTAGCACGTGAGAAACTCATAGGTACTGACTTCTCCAGTTATTTTACAGAACCTAAAAAAGCCCGCGAAGGATATAAGGAAGCTTTTGAAAAGGGTTTCGTGTCTGACTATCCGCTCACCATCAAACATAAAGACGGCAGCCTGACCTATGTGGCTTACAATGCCTCTGTGTATAAGGATGCCATGGGCAATATCCTGGGTGTTTTTGCCGCGGCGCGTGATATAAGTGAAAAAAAATGGGCTACAGAATTGCGCATTGCCAATAAAGAACTGGCCTTTCAAAACGATGAAAAAGAGAAAAGAGCAAATGAACTGATCATAGCCAATAAAGAACTTGCCTTTCAAAACGATGNNCCTTTCAGAACGATGAAAAAGGAAAAAGGGCAGCGGAGCTGGTCATTGCTGATATTGAGCTTGATTTTCAAAACAAGGAAAAAGAAAAGAGGGAAATAGCCAATAAAGAATTGGAAGCGTTTAACTATTCTGTAAAATTGGCTTCTCAATATTCACGTAGCCTGATAGAAGCCAGCCTAGATCCTCTCGTCACGATCAATACGGAAGGCAAGATCACAGACATGAACCAGGCCAGCATCAATATCACAGGCCACACACGGGAGCAGCTCACAGGCTCTGATTTTTTTGATTATTTCACCGAACCGCAAAAAGCGCGTGAAGTATATCTGGAGGTTTTTGCCAAGGGCTCTGTAGCTAATTCGCCGCTTACACTTCGCCNNGGAAAGCTCACAGATGTATTGTTCAACGGATCTGTATATAAAGATGGTAAGGGAAACGTGCTAGGCGTGGTCATCGTGGCCAGGGATGTGACCGATCAAAAACGGGTCGCTACCGAACTGACCGAAGCGAAAGTATTTGCTGAACTGGCGACCCTGATAGCAGAAGAAGCCAAGAGCAAAGCGGAAAGCGCAACGCGCATAGCGGAAGATGCAGTCAGGGCCAAGCAGCAGTTTCTCTCCAATATGAGCCATGAGATACGTACACCTATGAATGCCATCATCGGATTTACGAAAGTGGTCCTGAAAACTGAACTGACGGCCAAACAAAAAGAATATCTGACCGCCATAAAAATGAGCGGAGATGCACTGATAGTATTGATAAACGATATCCTTGACCTGGCCAAGGTCGATGCCGGCAAAATGACATTCGAACATGTCCCCTTCAAAATGGCGCTATCTATATCAGCGATACTGCATCTCTTTGAACCCAAGATCCAGGAGAAGAACCTGACACTGGTCAAAGAATATGATGACAGGATACCGGAAGTGCTGCTCGGAGATCCTGTCCGCCTCCATCAGATCATTCTGAACCTGGTGAGCAATGCGGTCAAGTTTACCTCTGAAGGGAAAATAATAGTCAGTATAAAGCTGAACAGTGAAGATGAAAATAATGTGGGCGTTGAGTTTATAGTCTCTGATACAGGTATCGGTATCCCTGAAGATAAGATCGTGAAGATATTCGAGAACTTTCAGCAGGCATCAAGCGGTACATCGAGACTATATGGAGGTACAGGATTGGGATTGGCCATCGTGAAGCAACTGGTGGAGTCGCAGGGAGGTACAGTGAGCGTGAAGAGCACACTCGCCAAAGGCTCATCCTTTAGTTTTATATTGAGTTTCCCGAAAACAAAAGAGGCAGCAGAAGTACTGGTCGAACCAGTGGAGCTGGCATCGGAAGTCAAAAACATCAAAGTATTGGTAGTAGAGGACATTGCGCTGAACCAGCTATTGATGAAAACCCTCCTTGACGATTTTGGCTTCGAGCGTGACATCGCCGCCAACGGGAAAATTGCTATCGAAAAATTGCAGACCAAAACATATGACCTCATATTGATGGACCTGCAGATGCCCGAGATGAATGGCTTTGAGGCTACCGAGTACATCCGCACC
>PLSN01000177.1 GCA_003165135.1 Bacteroidota bacterium | reverse complement strand
TTTCAAACTGAGACACTACCGAATTTATCTTTATCTTGTATTGTAGCTATACATATAGGGTTTAAACCATTCCCGGTAAAATGAGTACTCTCTTTCAAAGAAGGATCACGCCTGCCAATGCAGGTTTTATGATCAGCTTTACGATCGCATCTGTGGTAGTCATCATGGTCATCACATCGGTCATAGCTGTGCTCAGTTTCGAGAGTATCAACTCCCTGAGCACCATCAATCTGCTGAGTATCCGGAAAAACAAAGAACTCAAAGAACTGGACAACATAATCGGCAAAGTAAGAGAGCTTCATAGCAATGTGAGGGACTATGTGATCACCCGTGACAGTAGCTACATCAAAGACATACCGGCTGATAAAGGCACCATTGAATCCCTATTGGCAGCTTTTTCAGATTCCCTGCCACCAAATGGGAACATGAAAAAGGAGACGGTCGTACTCACTGATCTGATTGCCAGAAAAATAACATTTAATCTCAATGTCCTCAAACTATATAAATATGGGGGCAGGGACCTGGCACTACAGTTTATCGAGACGGGCAAGGCGAGCATACTCAATGACAGCATTGAGCTCATCACGCTCAATATCAAAGAGGTGGAAAATAAGGACCTGGAGACCTCTGTGGGCACATATAATGGGGCGGCCAGCCAGACCAAGCAGACTATCATCACTGCATCGGCCCTGCTGATATTGCTTAGCTTTTTGTTTATGTTTACTACCATTGGCAATATCCGCAAAAGGGCAAGGATCATATATGAATTGGAGCAGGCAAAAAACAACTCTGAAAAGGCAGCCCAGCTGAAAGACCAGTTTGTATCAAATATGAGCCATGAGATACGTACACCGCTCAATGCCATTATCGGGTTTACTAATCTGCTCAATGCAACTAAACTGAATGAAGAGCAACATGATTTCGTCTTTACACTGCGCAATGCATCTCAGAGCCTCCTGCGCATCGTAAACGATATACTCGACTTCTCGAAAATCGAAGCCGGTATGATGCAGATATACAGGCATCCGTTTAGTCCCGCCGAGCAGGTCAAAAACATCGAAAAACTTTTTGAACAAACAAACAAAAAACCTAACCTCGATATCGAATATATAGTAGACAGCTCTGTACCCGATGTCTGTATCGGTGACTCAGCGAGGCTCGACCAGATATTGATAAACCTCGTCAGCAATGCGATCAAATTTACCGAAAAAGGGAAAATAGAGATACATCTGGGTGTAAAAAGTATAGGTGCTGAAAATGTCATTCTTGAATTTAGGGTCAGTGATACAGGCATAGGCATACCTAATGAGAAATTACCCAAAATATTTGAGCGCTTCGAGCAGCTGAATGCACCTGCCTCACAGAAGCCTGAAGGAACAGGCCTGGGCCTGTCTATCGCCAAATCACTGGTCGAAATGGAAAATGGTACGATCAGTGTGACGAGTACTGTCGGGGTCGGTACAGAGTTCACATTTACTATGGACTATGGCCTGCCCAAAACCAAAATGACCATTCCTGACCAATCCTCAAAAGAAGGCTACAATACCTATCCATATTTCCAGCCACTCCGGGGTCGGGTACTGATAGTAGAGGATAATCCGTTAAATCAAAAACTGGCCGGTTTTCTATTGCAGAAATGGCAGATAAACTATGATCTGGCCGGCAATGGGCTAGAGGCCATCGCAAAAATAAAGGATACTTCATACTCACTGATCCTGATGGACATACAGATGCCCGNNCTGCGGCCAGGTATATCAGACAAAATATGGGGATCACCACCCCTATCATCGCCCTGAGCGCACACTATTCGGACAATCAAAATAAGGACCTGACGGAATGGGGAATAAACGGGTATATCACTAAACCCTTTCAGGAGGCTGAGCTATATAATGCCATCATGACCTATCTGCCCAAAATGGAGCCTGCTCCTATTACATCAGCTGAGCATAAAAGCGCACCATCCGGCGGTACCCCGCTGCTATCGGTGATAGAGCTGCAGTATGGCGGCGACAGAAGCCATGTCATAGAGATGGCGGAAACTTTTCTCGCGCAGATCAAAATAGAATTGCAAAACCTCAACACCTGTTTCGCAGATGGGAATTATGGCGAAATGGCTAAGATCGCCCACAGTATGAAATCTACCATATCCTATATGCAGATGGATCAGGAGATCATGTCCATACTGGTCAGGATAGAAGGGTATGGCAGCACGCCGTCATCATCTGAGGAGGCAAAGCAAGACCTCGAAACAGTTCAGGTATTCTGCAAAAAAGCTATAGAGAAAATAACTGCAGAACTGGAGATATATAAATAGAAGTTTGTTTAGACTTTTCTTTGAAATATAAGCTCAGTTTATTTTTCTCACAGAATGCACAGAAAAACACTGAAATTAATTTAGGAGTTCTGTGATCTTCTGTGTATTCGGTGAGAAATGAATTTTTGAATTCATTTTATGTAAATCTTTAAAAAGTCTAAACAACTTGTAGTATAAAATCTAAGCTTACTTTTTTGCTGTCAGCAGGTCTTTGTATTCTCCCTGAGGATTATTGAGCAGTTCTATCGCCTTGATCGCGAGCGGGTCGTTTTGGAGCGACTTTTCGATCTTGCCATTGAGGTAGTAGTAGCGGCCGCATATTTCATTCTCGATGAGGGCGGTGATTTCAGCTTTATTTTTCATAAGGGCAGTTTGCTTGTCTGCTTCGAGTTTCTTTCTGATGTCCTCGTATTGAGATTTGACAGCATCATAGTATTTTTCTTCGGTAGCAGCTTCTTTGAGTTTTTCGAGCAGCTTATCGCTTTCTGTTTTGTAGCTGTAGTCTTTTGTTTTGGCGAATGCCATAAAGTCATCGTAGTCACGATCGCTGATCTTAAAATCAGCAGCCGGGCTTACATGACCATGTGCCAGTTTATATTTTGTCGCGTACTCAAAGATCACATTTTTGTTTACCAGCGCTTCGATCAGGGGATTGATGGCAGGTTTGGCAATAGGCAGGTCAGGGTCTATACCACCACCGTCCCATACTTTGCGGCCATCAGCAGTTTTGAAGGCATGTTTGAGGGAGTCGGGTATACGTTTCACACTACCGTCATCGTTGCGCTCAGCATAGTTGATAGCCTGGATACATCTTCCGCTTGGGATGTAGTATTTGGCAGTAGTGACCTTCAGCATTGTATTGTANNCTCTGTCATAGTCCTGCATACAGCCCGATACGATCTCAGAGGCAGAAGCAGAGTGATTGTCCGTGATCACGACGACAGGCACTTTAGTATCTGTGGGTTCATTAAGTGTTTTGAACGTGCTATTCCATTCAGCGACGCGGCCTTTGGTTGTAACGACGAGTTTGTTTTTCTCTACGAATACATTTACCACATTGACTGCTTCATTGAGCAGGCCGCCGGGATTGCCGCGCAGGTCGAGGATGATACCCTTCAGGTCGGGATGTTCTTTTTTGAGTTTCTCATATGCCTCTCTGACATCCTTGCCGGCATTCGGATTGAATATTTTCAGATTGATGCAGCCTATGTCTTTAGTGAGCATACCTGCGAAAGGTACATTGGTCTGCTGAAACTCCTGACGGGTAATGGTCAGGTCTTTTGTTTGCCCTTGAATGGTCTGGAGTGACAAGGTGACAGGGCTGCCTGTCTGTCCGCGGAGTGCTTGTGTGACTTCGTCGTATGTTTTGCCACGGGTGGTCTGGCCGTCGAGTGCCAGTATTTTATCTCCTATCTGGAGGCCTGCTTTGTCAGCAGGGAGGTCTTTGATCAGGTCAGTCACGACAGGAGTGCTGTCCATGATCTGAAAGTGTATACCGATCTCCACTATCTTTTCTGAGCTCTGTATGCGGTAGGTCTCTATCTGCGACTCTGATATGTAGTTGGTGAATGGATCAAGCGTTTTGAGCATGCCATCTATGCAGGTACGCATGAGCTTGGACGGGTCGGTATCATCGACGTATGAGGCATTGACATCTTTGAACAATGCCGTGAATACATCCAGATTGCGTGAGATCTCAAAATAGTGATCGGCCGCCGAGATGAAACCCGTCGATATGAACACTATCAGCAAACCATATATCCACCTTTTCTTCATGCTTAATTCTTCTTGAGTATTGATTTCAGTTTGGCATCATCATTGAGTACTTCGAGCGCTTTGGCTATTTCCTCATCGTTTTTGAAAGATGCTTCTATCCTTCCTGCATTCAGCGTATAGCGTGATGCTATTTCCTCTTCCAATATGCCTTTGATCTGTTTTTTCTCTTTGTAGAGATCTTTTGTTTTATCATGCTGCATTGACTTCTTCATAGTCTCGTAGTCATTTTCTATGGCTGTAAATGATTTTTCTTTTTCTGCGGTTTCCTTGAGTGCATCTATGAGTTTCTCACTGTGTGTCTCATAGCTGAATCCCTGTTTGTTTACATAGTCTACGAACTCATCGTATTCTTTGTCATTCAGCTCGAAATTTTTTGCTGAACCTATCGCTTCATGCTTAGCACGAAACTCTGTGGCATAGTCAAACATCAGGTTTTTAGTGATGAGCGCAATAGCGATCTGGCTCAGTTTCTCCGGTTCTATTTTTATATCCGGGTCTATACCTACGCCATCATATACTGTGCGGCCGCCAAGGGTTTTGTATGCTACTTTGAGCGAGTCTGCTTTTCTTTTGACTGAGCCGTCTGCGCCACGGTCAGCGTAGTTGATGGCCTGTATGCAACGTCCCGACGGGATATAATATTTAGCAGTAGTGATCTTCAGTTTCGCATTGTAGGGCAGGGAATGAGTGGACTGCACGAGGCCTTTGCCATATGTGCGCTGGCCTATGACGACAGCTCTATCGAGGTCTTGCATGGAGCCGGTCACGATCTCAGCTGCGGAGGCAGAGCCGCCATCCACCAGAATGGTCATCGGTATTTTGGTATCTACCGGATCATTGAGAGTGGGATATTCCTTGTTCTGATCTTCTGTTTTGCCCTTGGTGCTTACTATCTGCACGTTCTTATCGACGAATACATTGGCTATGCTTATAGCCTCATTGAGCAGACCGCCGGGATTGCCACGGAGGTCGAGTACGAGGCCTTTGATCTTATTTTTTGCCAGGAGCAGGTTCAGTGCATTGCGTACCTCACTGCTTGCTTTCTCCGTAAAGCCCGTCAGCCTGATATAGCCTATGTCCTTGCCGATAGTACCGTAGTAGGGTACATTCTTGATCTTGATCTCCTCACGTGTGAGTGTGTAGGTCTCTTCTTTATCTTTGCCATCAGCCTCTTCGCGAGATATCCTGACGATCACATTGGTGCCTGCTTTACCTTTGAGCATCCGGCTCACGTCGTCAGACTGGAGCTTCTTTGCGAGTTTGCCATCTATGCTGATGATCTTGTCTCCTGCACGCAGGCCTGCTTTAGCCGCCGGGAAGCCCTCATAGGGGTCAGTGATCGTGACCCAGTCGCCGCGAGTACCGATGATCGCACCTATGCCACCGTAGCGACCTGTGGTCTGAGTGCGGTAGTCGGCCATATTCTCCTCGGTGATGTAGTCGGTATATGGATNNCGCCTGACTGAATGAGCTGATCGGGCTTGAGTTCATCGACATAGTATGTGTTGAGTTCCTTGTATAGTGTAGTGAAAATGTCGAGGTTCTTCGATACTTCAAAAAATGAAGCCGTGTTCGTAAAAGCGGTAAGGCCTACGAGGACCGAAATAGAAAGGCAAGTGAAGACAATGATTTTTTTCACTGAATAAGGGGTACGGTCAGGTTTAATAATTAGGACAAGTAAACATAGCTTATAACGCTGAAAGTATGAAAATAGTTACAAAAGGCATGTTGATTGATAGTTTTTGGGTTTTTTGGGAAAAGAAAGAGAAATGTGCCAATGTGTCAATATGGTAATGTGCTAATGAAACACAAAATCATGGCTCGCAAAAGCGCGAAGGCGCAAAGAATACAAAATGCAGGCACGCGGATGACACGGTTAGAACGGATTTATTTTGAAGACGAGGGATATTAGAGCCCTTTAAACTTATAGATTTGCAGTAAACCCCCATCCAGATGAAAGTACTGATAGAAAAGAAAAACGGCATAACGACCATTATCATTAACCGCCCGGAAGTGCGGAATGCGGTGGATGGCGAGACCGCAGAGCTATTGAGCAAAGCATTCAGGGAATTTGAAGAAGATACAAACGCTTTAGTTGCGATACTTTGTGGTGCAGACGGTTATTTCTGTGCCGGTGCTGACCTGAAATCATTAGCCACAGCGCAGGATAATTTACCACCGCTTCACATAGACGAAACGGGTGACGGACCTCTTGGCCCCAGCAGGATGCTGCTCACAAAACCAGTCATAGCTGCTATTTCCGGATATGCTGTAGCCGGAGGCCTGGAGCTCGCCCTCTGGTGCGATATGAGGATCGTGGAGAGAAGCGCCGTGATGGGTGTGTTTTGCAGGCGGTGGGGCGTGCCGCTGATGGATGGCGGGACCATACGCCTGCCGAGGCTGATCGGGCTGAGCCATGCGCTCGACCTAATACTGACAGGGCGTCCTGTGGGTGCAGCAGAAGCTTTGTCTTTCGGACTGGCGAACCGAATCGTAGATGACGGACAGGCCCGTATAGCTGCGGAGGAGTTAGCCCTGCAGATAGCAGCCTTTCCGCAGCACTGTATGCGCAACGACCGCCTCAGTGCCTATGAGCAATTCTCGATGGACCTGCCCGCCGCCTTAGTCAATGAATTTCACCATGGCAAGACGGTGCTGGAATCGAATGAGACCCTGGAGGGCGCGCAGAGGTTTGCGTCGGGCAAAGGAAGGCACGGTGCGTTTGAGTGAGTAATAAGGAAAAAATTCATTTCAGCCGCTTGGCTATGCCAAGTGGTGATATATGTCCTCGCAGCTTTGCTGCAAAACACATGGGTATACTCTAGTCTGTGATGAGTGTGGCAAAGCCACGGGGGATATATATGTTACTCGGCATAGCTGAGCAACTGTGGGGACGATATTTTTTGCTATCATAAAGTGAACAGGACTATAAAAAAGATGCACAAAATGGTTATTTTTGCCTTTTAAAACTCATTTAAGCAAATTTATGCCAGTTATTGCATACTTCTTGTGCCTTTTGGGCTTGTTTCTTGGCGTGTTTATATACTTAATTATCGGTTTCAGTTCTTGGCCCATGATCAGCAATGGAGCATATGCCATTAATCCATTTTTAAGGTTTTCTATATATAAGCGTAGAGGAAAAATAGGCACACGTAGGGCAGATTTCAGGGAGATATTAGCCGGAAAACCAATTTCTATTATACATTACATAAATAACCATATTAAAACATTATATGCCTATTTTGCTAATTTTAAATACCATAAGAAAAGGTCAAAAAATCACTCAATAGTCGGAAATATGGATTATTTATATGTATAAGTGAGGAAATGCAGACTAGGATTTGAAGGATTTATGGATAACCAGGATGAGGGAAACGGCTGTGCGAAAAAAATGGCAGATCAGAGTTTATCGTCATTTGTGCTGGCGGGGATTCCTCGGTTTTATCATGTTTATTTTTGCATTTTTGAAAAACCTCTGAATGACGCTAGTATAGGTGTTGGGATTTAGCGTTTAATTCTTTACTTTGAGCTCTCTTTTTAAAAGGAATATGTCATCAGTTTTTGATAAATACGAAGTAATAGTGGGGCTGGAGGTACATGCCCAGCTCTCGACCGCGAGCAAAATGTACTGCGGCGACTCTGCGGCATATGGCGCTCCTGTCAATACACAGGTCAGCCCGCTTTCGCTCGGCCATCCGGGTACGCTGCCGCGTGTCAATAAAAAGGCCATAGAATATGCCGTCAAGATCGGCCTCGCTACTAACTGCTCGATCAGGCGCGAGAACCAGTTCGCGAGAAAGAATTATTTCTACGCCGATCTGCCTAAGGGCTACCAGATCACTCAGGACAAAACGCCGCTTTGTAATGATGGCTATATAGACGTCGAGACCAATGGCCAAAAAAGCCGCGTAGGTATCGAGCGCATACACATGGAGGAAGATGCCGGCAAGAGTACTCACGATCAGGACCCATACTTTACCCTTGTGGACCTGAACCGTGCCGGTGTGCCGCTGATAGAGATCGTCTCACGGCCCGATATCCGCAGCAGCGATGAGGCATATCAGTACCTCACCGAAGTGCGTAAGCTCGTGCGCTATCTAGACATCTGCGATGGTAATATGGAAGAAGGCTCGATGCGATGCGATGCCAATATCTCCGTGCGCATCAAAGGTGACACCAAACTCAATCAACGTGTCGAGGTCAAGAATATGAACTCCATGCGCAATGTCAAAAAGGCAATAGAGTTTGAGTTTGAGCGTCAGGTGATGATGATGGAGAATGGTGAGCGGCTGGAACAGGAGACCCGCGGCTTTGATGCGCTGAAAGGCTTGACGCTCTCTCAGCGTTCTAAGGAGCATGCGCATGATTATCGCTACTTCCCCGAGCCTGACCTGCCGCCTGTGTTTATCGAAGAAAGTTATATCAATGATATCAGGGCTAAAATGCCAAAACTATCGGGTGAGCTAATGAATGAGTATATGAGCATCTATCAGCTGCCGGAATATGACGCGAGGGTCATTACGGATGATCGGGATTCGGCTTTTTACTTTAACGACCTGCTGAAATTCACAAAAAACTATAAAGCTGCGGCTAACTGGCTGCTCGGCCCGATCAAGTCATACCTTAATGAAAACGCCTTTGAGATCGGGGAATTTCCGGTTTCGCCGCGTGCTATGGCTGAGCTGATAGCGGTGATTGACGCGGGAAAGACTAATTTTGCGACAGCTACGCAGCATGTATTTCCTGAGCTGATCAAAAACCCTGAGGAAGCGCCATTGGCGATTTTGGAAAGGCTGAACTTATTGCAAAGTTCTGATGAAGGCCTGATCAAAGGGTTGGCAGAAGAAGTGCTGGCAAAATACCCTGAGAAGGTGGCGGAATTTAAAGGTGGCAAAGTGGGTCTCATGGGCCTATTCGTAGGTGAAGTGATGAAGGCATCAAAAGGCAAAGCAGACCCGAAACTTACAAACAAAATATTAAGCGAACTACTAGCATAAATACAACCTCTCCCAAACCCTCTCCGAAGGAGAGGGTTAGCAGCCGGAGGAAATTATTAAAAGACGAATGACAAACCAATCAGTATAAAATTTAAGTATGAAAAAAATATTCTTTCTCCTTTTCAGTATGATGTTGGCCATGACCTCGTGCAACAGTGAAGGCAGCGGCAGTAAATACACTATCGACGGATCGATAAAGAACGGCGCGAGCAAGACCATCTATCTGGAGAAGCTTAACATGCAGAAGGTAACTGTCATCGATACCGCGCAGGTAGACGGCTCGGGTAAGTTTCACCTGTCAAGCATTGCAGAGAAAGGTTTCTACCGCCTGAGAATAGACAACAACCATATGTGGCTGATGCTGCTCGAAGACAAAACATACAAAGCGGAATTGAATTTCGACAGCCCGACCGAATATACGATCAAAGGCACTGCGCTCAATGATGAGTTTGAAGAAGGTGTGAAAGCTGTGACAGAAAACCAGATCAAACTGCAGACCTTGAAGATGACATTCCAACAGCAGCAGAACCAAGGTGCTCCAGAGACTGACCTGCAGAAAATAGCTGCAGAGATTGATCTGACCCAACAGAAGCTCGAAGATGACATGAAGAAAAGAGGAGCATCGGCCAAAGATCCACTGCTGGCATTGTACTTTACTAGCTTTCTGAGGATGGACAAATACCCTGCGGAAAACAAAGCGGTACTGGACCGTATGCAGAAGGAAATTCCTAACTCATCATATACTCAGGAGATGGTGACCCAGTACAACATGATACAGCAGCAGATCAAAGCACAGGAAGCAAGCAAGAAGGCCGAAGGTTCAACAGCTATCGGTGCGGTGGCGCCTGATATGGCTTTCACCAGCCCTGATGGCAAGGTCTTAAAACTATCAGACCTGCGTGGCAAAATAGTATTGGTGGACTTCTGGGCATCATGGTGCAGGCCATGCAGAATGGAAAACCCTAACGTAGTAGCCGCATACAAAAAGTTCAAAGATAAAGGCTTCACCATCTACAGTGTGTCGCTCGATCAGGATGCTACCAGATGGAAACAAGCTATAGAGCAGGACGGCCTCATCTGGCCCAATCACGTCAGCGACCTGAAAGGCTGGCAATCTGAAGCTGCAAGGCTCTATGGTGTACAAGGCATACCGGCTCAGTTTCTGCTGGACAAAGAGGGCAAGATCCTGGCTAAAAACCTCCGCGGCGAGCAGCTCGAGCAGGCGCTATCAGATCTGCTTAAGTAAGCACTCGCCTACAATTGTAAATAATTGATAATCAATTATTTAATTACATTTTTTGAAATTCTTTTTGGCACTAGATCCATTGCTATCACTACATTTCGTCGGGTATTAAGGCCGGGAATGTAACTATACAATACAAATCACGTATAGTTATATTAAGAATGCATATCTGATATGAGTTCTTACCCCTTGATCCGCCCTTATTCTTAGCCCTTATTCCGTAACCCTAGGGATCAAGAGAAAAACCCGACATCATGGAAATTTTTAACTCAAACCCGGTTGGAAAAAGCACGCCCACTACCCTCGTGAGCCTTTTCCTTATCATCCTTCTCTCTGGGAGCATTTCCGCGCAGCAGCAATCATCTACTTTCACCATAGCAGGCTGGACCCCAGGCACAGAGCCGGTTTTCACTGGTAGCAATAAGAACGTGGTCAACCTGACCTACGGAGATAGTCTGAATACAGTGGTAGCCTTCACCGGCGCACCCAATGACGGCCTCGGCACAGATGAAGACAATATCGCGTCAATGAGCTTCTCATACAGCTATACTATTTACCTCACTGCAATAGGCGATTCATTCTCTACATTATCATCTATACCGGTAGGGACGCACACAGTGAATGCCTTCCAGTCATGCTCATCAGGTACTGTGGCTCCATGGACCATTGGTTATGATTCGCAGCCTACCATGGACACAAACAATGTCAACATAAACATATCAGATGCAGTACTTGACTGTGTCCCGCAGGGCAGCTATCAGGTAGATATAGTATTTGAAACATATGCTGTGAACAGTGTCGGACCTAATGTCCAAGCCATTCAGCTTACCTGGTCAGGATATGCTAATAGTAGCTCGACTACGGCACTTACCACGCTCAATGCCCCATCCAGTGCCAATACACAGCAGGTAGCTATTAGTCCGGTGACTGACTATCTGTTTGGTCAGGTGGCATTCGTGCAGGTCAATAAACCTGATTCCTGCCCTTCGCTCACACTCAGCATGCCTGCATTGATAGAATTACAATCTGCA
The DNA here is from genome assembly GCA_003165135.1 of Bacteroidota bacterium. Lineage (GTDB taxonomy): Bacteria > Bacteroidota > Bacteroidia > Chitinophagales > LD1 > UBA1941. Next base: position 2,871 of record PLSN01000177.1, on the reverse strand, counting down.
ACTGCATCAGCCACGGTGACTGCATCATATCCAGGCTACTGTCCGCAAAATCCCTTCACATATCTCTGGAGCAACGGCGAAACCACTGCTACTGCTACTAATCTTTCCAAAGGCAACTATACTGTCACTGTCACTGCTCCTTGCGGCAACTCAGCCACAGCATCGGTCACCATATCTGACTTAACCCATATCGAAACTCCCTATCTGGCATTGATGACCATAGACCCGAGATATTCTGTGACCGATATCAAAACCAATATCACCAAGGCTGACACAGAACACCAATCGCACAGAAATGCACCTGAGGAAACTAATACTCCTGAAGCCCATATCAGCCTCTATCCTAATCCTGCTTCTCACCATATCTCCTTCGACCTCGGCAATGGATCTGTGATACGCTCCATCAGGATACTCGATATCATCGGCAATGAAATAATGCTATTCAATGCAGCTGATCATAAGGCAGATATCAATATCGACGCTCTCCAGGCCGGTGCCTATCTCTATGAAGTAGTATCAGACCAGACATTCAGAGGTAAGTTTGTCAAACAATAAGGTTCGACTATGCTCACCTTGACAATGCCTTACATCCCTATCGCAATACCAACTGTAAAGCGGTTTTGATATGGACTAGATTTATCGACTATAACTTTCTGCATCAGTAAGTCGTATCCGGTAATAGATTCAGGTTGATACATAAACAAATATCCCGCTGTAATACTCAGGTGGCTATATATTCTCACACCCACGGAGATATTGTTATAAGAGCAATTTTCTACAGTAGTAGGGTGATTATTTCCTAAAACATATATATCTGGAGCGTAACCTATACGCAGTTGGAGAAATGGAGAAATAGGTTTTTTGAGTAAATACCCTTTGATCTCGGCATAAATGGGAACTGCAACAAACTTACCGGTGTAATGGTAATCAACATCTATCCCTCCGGGTGAAGGATTCGTATAAGCCTGGTACTGAAACTCAGCACCTACCCCACCACCTACATAGAGGTAAGGATTGAACTGATAGCCAGCATTCATGCGTATTGCATCGCGGTCGCGCATGTCGGCATTGATAGTATGACCGAACATGCGGTAGCTGACCTGATTGGCAGGGCCGCCATATATACCGCCCCATTCTATCGAATGATGAAACCCTTTCTTCGGTGGTTCTTTCATTTTAGCGCAGTAGTCACTCATGTGGCAGGTCTTTTTAGCAGGAGCATCTGCGGGTGCAGGTGTTTCTTTCGGTGCATCCTGCGCTATAAGCGCTGAGGACAGTAGCAGTGTGAAAACAGCAGTGAGTTTGATATGCTTTGTCATAATTCTTGTTTTTGTTGAACGATCAGGACAAAATATAAACGCAACAAAGTGACAAATGGATTGAGACTATCATAAAATAACCCCAATTGATAATATAAATATACAAAATATGAATAACAGACTATCTTTTCGCCAAGGTGTTTATGTCTTTCACCTCAAGGACTTGTTTTTCATATCCTTGTGTCACGGCCTTGATCATTGCCTGGCCAACATCTGCTAAAGTAGATGCCATACCGGGCGCTAAGGTCTTCAGGATCGGATATGTCCACTCAAAGTACTTGTATATTTTTGGAGTGTTCTTTGCATCCGGAGCCGCTTTCATAAAACCCGGCCTGAAGGCATAGACCTTTTTGAAAGGTAATTTCATCAGGTCATTCTCTGTTTTTCCTTTGACACGTGCCCACATCAGGTTGCCCTTTTCACTGCTGTCAGTGCCAGCTCCCGAGACATAGATAAAGGTCATATCGGGGTTCTGGCTTGCGAGTATGCCCGCCATATGCAGTGTGAGGTCATAGGTCATGCTCGTATATTCCGGTTCCTTCATGCCCACTGACGATATCCCCAGACAGAAGAAACAGGCATTGTAGCCGGTTAACTGCGGAGCGATAGGCGACAGATCGAGAAAATCTTTGTGAATGATCTCCTTAAGCTTGGGGTGTGACACGCCGCAGGGTTTCCTATTGATGACCAGTACCTGCTCTACCTCAGGGCTATTGAGCGCTTGCTGAAGTACACCTTCTCCTACCATGCCGGTGGTGCCCGTGATGATTACTTTTAGTTTCATGTTATATTAGGCGTTAGACGACGGAAAATATTTGACTAAGATTAGTATGATTTTAAGATGAAAGGATGAAAGCAACACACATTATTGTTAATCCTATCATCCTCGTATCCTACAAATCCTGGTAAATGCGATTCATTTCCCTAGACCATATTTATCGATCAGGTAAACAAATGATGCCATCGCAGCAGCACCCATCTCCAGTTCACGGTCGTTCACATTCTCCCATGTATCTCGCGCTGAGTGGTGAAAATCGAAGTAGCGTTGCGAGTCAGGATGCAGCTCACCTATCACAGTACAGTTGCCTTTGAGATGTGATACATCGGCACCTGCGCCTATATCATCCAGGCTGCCTATCTCAAACTTATCCAGCAGTGGTTTGAACCTTTGCTTTATCAATCCACGTAGCGTATCACTGCACTCCATACTAAAACCCCTCGGTGTGAAGCCACCTGCGTCAGACTCGATGGCAGCGATATGTTTCTCACCATTGGTCTTTGCCCAGTCGGCATATTTAGCGCCGCCTTTACCGCCATTTTCTTCATTCATAAACGCCACGAACCTGATCGTGCGTTTAGGTTTGTATCCGGTTGTCTTAAATAACCTTAGCACTTCGATGGACTGCACTACACCTGCGCCATCATCCTGCGCTCCTTCTGCGAGGTCCCATGAGTCGAGGTGCCCGCCCACCTCGATCACCTCATTCGGATATTCACTGCCTTTTATTTCGCCGATCACATTAATGGATGGAGCATCGGGCAGAGTCTGAGA
>PLSN01000390.1 GCA_003165135.1 Bacteroidota bacterium | reverse complement strand
CATATTCACCTGCACGAACGCTGGCAAGGTTCTTTCTGTGAGGTGCTGAAGCGGCATATTCGTAAAGATATACAGGGATGTTGAGTGTTTTACCCACGCGTTCGCCGAGCTTCTTTGCGCAAGCGATACAGTCTTCCATAGTGGCATTAGCGATCGGAATGAAAGGACATACATCAGTCGCTCCAAAGCGCGGATGCTCACCTTTATGTTTGCTCATGTCTATCAGCTCAGCGGCCTTTGCTATGGCCCTGTATGCAGCCTCTACCACACTATCTTCATCACCGACGAATGTCACAACAGTCCTGTTAGTGGCCTTGCCCGGATCAACATTGAGCAGTTTCACCCCATCTACAGACTCTATTGCATCGGTGATCTGGCGGATGATATTCAGATCGCGCCCCTCGCTGAAGTTTGGCACACATTCTATTACTTTCTTCATTTTGTTGTTTTAAATTTTTCCCGCAGATTGCAGGTACTATTCAAATATTGAAAGGCAATTTATAACAATGGACGAAAAACAAAAAGCATTCGGGCGGATATTGACGANNATGAACTCAGGGAGAAATGCCCCTGGGACAAGAAGCAGACCCTGGAGTCACTGCGTCCTCTGACCATTGAGGAAACGTATGAACTATCTGATGCCATCATCAAGAAGGACCTGGGGCTGCTGAAAGAGGAATTGGGGGATATATTGCTGCATGTCGTTTTTTATGCAAAGATAGGAGAGGAGGNNCAATGACCTCTGTGAAAAGCTGATCCGACGCCATCCACATATCTATGGAGATGTAAAAGTAGATAATGAGGAGCAGGTCAAGCAGAACTGGGAGAAGCTGAAGATGAAAGAAGGCCGCAAGTCGGTCATGGGTGGTGTGCCAGAGTCATTGCCTGCACTTATTAAGGCCTGGCGAATACAGGACAAGGCAAAGCAAGTTGGTTTCGAATGGGATAATATAGAGGATGTGTGGAAGAAGGTAGAAGAAGAGCTGAATGAGTTTAAAGAAGTGGCTAAAGAGGGTGATGTAGATAAAATGGAAGATGAATTTGGTGACCTGCTTTTTTCTTTGGTCAATTACTCACGCTTTCTTAATGTGGACCCTGAAACTGCATTGGAGCGGACCAATCAGAAGTTTCTCAAACGATTCAGGCATATTGAGGAGGTTGCTATCGCTCAAGGCAGGCAATTGACTGATATGACGCTCGGAGAGATGGATGCTATCTGGAATGAAGCAAAGAAGAAATAAATTATCTGTTTGAACTAAATAAGATTGCAAGGGGCTTACGGGTGTTAGTCGGACGCTTCTCCTGAATGAATGCTGAAGACACAAAATTCAAAGACGGGATCACCCGAATTTTTGATTGTAAAGCATTTTTTACTTTCTGCTCGGTAGTATCATGATTCCCATTTTGGCATATGTGAATGAGTATTTCATCCGTTCCAATATCATTTTGAAAAACCTCAATGATGTAATCCTGTATTTCCGAAACGTGGCTAAGAGCATCAAATATAGCCGGCGGGTAGATCGTTGTTCCTTTGTATTCANNATCTCATAGTTGTGCGTCCGCATTTGCATGGCTCATCATAATAAGCGCATATATCACCTGTCCTGTACCGGAGCAGTGGCATACCTTCTACACCTAAACTTGTAATCGTCACTTCACCATACTCGCCTGGCTTGAGCTGATTGCCATTATCATCCAATATCTCAACGATCAACAACTCAGGATGATGATGGCCACCACATCCATTGGCACATTCGGTGAATGCTGTTTGCATTTCAGATGAGGCATATGTGGAATATAATTTGATATTCCACATATCATTTATCCTTTTGGTCAAAGAATTGGCAGAGAAGTTTACAGCACGAATGGATTCGCCTATGCACACGGCACTTTTGACAGATGATCTGTTGATGTCAATGCCATTCTGCAGTGTGTATTCCACCAATTTGATCAGAAATGACGGCACAGCTACAAGAGTAGTAGGCTTGAATTTCTGTATGTTTTCCCATTGCATCTGTGGTGAGCCGGGGCCGACACGTACTGTAGATGCTCCCAACCGATGAATGCCCTGAAAGTATGCCATGCCTGCCATGAAATGTCTGTCCAGGGTCAGCATGAGCTGATAGATATCTCCAGCCTTCCCATCAGCGCATTCGAAAGATATGGCTTCATTATATGATAGGCGGTCAATGTCTTTCGATGTGAGCGCGATTGTTACGGCATTGCCTGTGGTGCCCGATGTGGTACAATAATCAGCTATTTTATTTTGTGGCACGCATAAGAAATCAAAATTTCGTGTGCTGAAAGTTTCCTTTGAAGTAGTGGGTATCTGAATAAGGTCTTCAATAGTATTGATGGAATCAATATCGATCTTATTTTCTTTGAACAACCCTTTGTAATATGGAGAATGAGCAGCAAGATAGGATAGGGCTTCTTTCAGCCTTGTGGCCTGATAGGCTTTTATCTCCGATTGTGGCTTGGTTTCTATGTTTGGGATAGGTGACAATAGTTTATATGTTTTGTTCTAAAATCACAAATGCGATGGCCTGTGTCTTGACATGAGATAGCGACAGATGGATGTGAGTACCGCACTTTTGCTCGAAA
>PLSN01000116.1 GCA_003165135.1 Bacteroidota bacterium | reverse complement strand
TAGCTGTGATCGCGAGTTTACTATTCACCATCAGTAGTTGCAATCCCCTGCCAAACAATGGAGTACCCATCTACCTGCAGATTGACTCACCCAAGGTGGTCGTAACAAATCCCCTGCTGGGTTCATCGTCCTCCAGTATTCCCGGCGTATGGGCTACCACAGGCAGCCATAACCTGGGCGCCTATGAGATGCCTGTCACTATCCCGGTACTCGGCGGGGGTGGTATTTCATTTGCGGTGAGCGCGGGTATCTATGACAATGGCGTGGTCAGCGCACCGGTGGAGTATCCTTTTTATGCACCCGACACCTTCACTATCCAGAATGCTATACCCGGTCATGTCTACCATCATAAACCTATTTATAACTACTACTCTTACACACAGTATGCGATAGTCGAACCATTTGATAATGATAATCAATTTACCAATATCACAACGGTGAGCAATCAGGCAGATAGTGATGTGTATGAAGGTCTGAGAAGTGGTGCTATCATCCTGTCCTCGACTGTAGACTCCCTCACTGCCCTACAGACAAATGGAGTAGTCATCACTACCAACGGCAGACAGGCATATATGGAGCTGAACTACAAGCTGCCTAATATCAATACCCTCCTCGATGTCGGTTTGATCGCTACGCTCTCTTCTAACGGATCTGTCACTCAGACCACGGTTTTTGACAAGCTGATACTCACTAACCCGATAGGCGTATGGAATAAAGTATACATTGATTTCAACTCGGAGATAGGCGCTAATCCCGGGTTGACGTTTCAGATATTTCTCACAGGCTATCATAGCCAGGGTCAGCAGGATACAGTATTCGTAGACAATGTCAAGCTCTTATATTTTCACTGATGGGAAAACGCAGACAGCTCATATGGCTTTATATAGCCAGCGACTATGGGAGCTCTTTGCTGGCATGGTACTGCCTGTATATGTTTCGCAAGGTGGTGATAGAGGGCCTGCCATTCAGCGCCTCGCTGCCTTTTCAGGATAGCCAGTTTTTCGTCGGGCTGATAGTCGTGCCTCAGATATGGCTCTGGCTGCATTATATCAGCGGGACATACGTAGACCTGTACCGCAAGTCTCGCCTGCAGGAACTGGTCAAAACCGCTCTCATCCTGCTGCTGGGCACACTGATCATTTTCTTTCTATTGCTGCTGGACGATCGCGTCAGGAGGTATTCGGATTATTACCTTACTTTTTTTGTGCTTTATATCAGTGAGTTCACTTTTACTTTTTTGGGCAGGATACTTATTCTCAATCGCAGCAAAAGTGCCCTTCGGAAAAAGAAGTTCGGCTTCAATACCCTCCTCATAGGAAGCAATCAAAACGCAAATGATATTTACGAGGAATTTTCCGCAAAGAACAATCCTTTCGGATATAACTTTCTCGGATACATCAACCTGAATGGTGCTACACAAAATAAACTCACTACCGACCTCAAAGAACTGGGCAGGCTCGCAGATCTGGCGCATGTGGTACACCAATATGAGATCGAGGAAACTATAATTGCCATCGAATCAAACGAGCACCACCAGCTTAATGACATCATCATTCAGTTGGCAGACAAAAACGTATACATCCGTATCATACCTGACATGTACGACATCCTCTCGGGTACGACCAAGATGAACTCCCTCATAGGCGAGGCATTCATAGAGATACCACCATCGCTGCTCAGCGAGTGGCAGATCATCACCAAGAGGTGGTTTGATGTGATCGCTTCGACTATGGCACTCATAGCGACCAGTCCGCTGCTTCTGTATGTAGCCATTCGTATCAAACTGTCGTCCAAAGGGCCTATATTCTATACCCAGGAGCGCCTCGGGCAGTATGGAGCACCATTTCATATACTGAAGTTCCGCTCCATGTACACAGATGCCGAGCAGTATGGCCCGAAACTCACCACTGATGACGACCCTCGTATCACACCGATCGGTAAATGGATCCGCAAATACCGCATCGATGAGCTGCCGCAATTTATCAATGTGATAATCGGAGAAATGAGCATCGTCGGCCCGCGCGCCGAGCGGAAGTTTTTTGCAGACCAGATCGTGAAGCAGGCACCATACTATAAACATATCTTTAAGGTGAAACCCGGTATCACATCGCTAGGGATGGTGAAGTACGGTTACGCCTCTAACGTCGACCAAATGGTCAAGCGACTCAAATATGACATCATCTATATCGAGAACATGAGCATCGTGATGGACTTTAAGATAATCGTCTATACCGTGATGACCGTCCTCTACGGACGTGGAAAATAAAAAGACTGGAGATGGGAGACTTGAGATATGAGACAAGGACAATATACAAAAGAGCGATGTATTATCTCATGTCTCACGTCTAATATCTCACGTCTATTTCTCTATATTCGCACAAAACAAGTGTATGCCAAAAACGAATGACCCATCATTAAAAAGTTGGGTGCCTGTGCCTGCTGATAGTGATTTTCCGATACAGAACCTGCCCTTCGGTATATTTAAATCAAATAGTGGTAATCCAAGATTAGGCGTAGCCATCGGAGAATATATTCTAGACCTCTCAGCACTTGCGAAAGAAGGAATGTTTGACCAGATTCCTTTTGATAAAAATGTTTTTTCACTAAGCACACTCAATTCATTTATTGCCTTAGGAAAACATACCACGAATGCCGTGCGGGAAAGAATATCCGAACTGCTCAACATAAACAATCAGGAAGTACAAGGCAATGAGTCATTAAAAAGTAAAGCACTGGTGAAGCAGTCTGACGCACAAATGCTAATGCCCGTTTCCGTGCCAAACTATACGGACTTCTACTCCAGCAGAGAGCATGCCACCAATGTCGGCATGATGTTTCGCGATCCGGCAAATGCACTGCTGCCAAACTGGCTTCATCTGCCTGTGGGTTATCATGGTCGTGCATCATCCATAGTCGTATCAGGCACTCCGATACATCGTCCCAAAGGCCAGACCAAAACAGATGCAGAAGCAATGCCTTCATTCGGACCGTCTAAGTCTCTCGACTTTGAATTAGAGTTAGCATTCATCACCGGCCGAGCAACTGCACTCGGCGAGAGCATCACCACTGCTCAGGCAGAGGACTATATTTTCGGTTTGGTGTTATTCAATGACTGGAGCGCGCGCGACCTGCAGCGTTGGGAGTACGTGCCACTCGGGCCTTTTCTGGCTAAGAATTTCGGTTCGTCGATATCACCATGGGTGGTGACACTTGAAGCATTGGAGCCTTTCCGCGCCGAAGGCCCGGTCCAGGAACCGGAAGTATTGCCATATCTGAAATACAGCGGCAAAAAGAATTATGAAATAAACCTCGAGGTAGCTATCCAGACTCCTAACGGAGTAAGTAAGACTGTCAGCCATTCCAACTTCAAATACATGTACTGGAATATGTGTCAGCAGCTCGCACACCACACAGTGAACGGATGCAATATCAGTGTCGGCGATATGTATGCGAGCGGTACGATCTCCGGCCCTACATCTGATTCATACGGCTCTATGCTGGAGATCACCTGGGGCGGTAAGGACCCCGTGCAGATGCCCGATGGCACAGAGCGGAAATTTATCAATGACAATGATACTGTCGTGATGAAAGGCTATGCTGAGCGAGATGGTGTAAGGGTCGGATTCGGTGAATGTGTTGGGAAAATATTACCGAGTAAATAATATAATTTTACTTTCAAATTCTGTCTTTCCAATAAAATGGCTTTCTGCTTTGATGTTGAATGGCCATAATAACAACTTCATTATCAGATTTAGAAAAGCTATGCACTATAGAGTAAGGAAATATTTTAAAGTTTAGTTTTCTAAGATCTGAAATATAAACTGGCCAGACCAAGGGCATAGCTTCTATAAATGAAAGTGTTTGTTCAAAGTCAATCAAAAATTTTTCAGATAATTCGATAGAAATATCTGCATAATATAACGCTGCATCCTCTAATTCAAACTTTGCCGCAGGATGAATCTGACTCATTTTGATATTTTCTTTCTCAGATCGGCTATTACAGATTTCGTAGAAGCGAGGTCTACCGTTTTTGTTTGAACTTCTGCGAGCCGTTTCTGTAGCTCAGTTTGCCAGGCCTCCTGATAGCCCGGTTCGGTTGCATTCGCAGTATTTTTTACAAAAATCCCTATCAGCTCCCTTTCTTCATTCGAAAGAGACAAAATCTCATTCTGTATTTTCTCCAATTTGCTCATAGTGATCTTTTGTATTGTAAAGATAGTGGATTTCATTTTCCGGCACAAGAGCCTTAAACTTTATACGCATCTTCGAAATAATACTTTTATAATTGTATTGTCTCACTACTAAATACTAAGTACTAATTCCATGACCATCGACCCCAAAGAACTTCCTATGCCTAAGCTGCACGATCATTTGCTCAGTGCAGTAGCGCCACGTCCGATAGCTTTTGTATCCACGGTAGACCGTGATGGACACGTCAATCTTTCGCCATTCAGTTTCTTCAATGTATTTGGTTCTAATCCTCCTGTCATGATATTCTCGCCTGCACGTTCCGGCAGGACGGGCATGACCAAAAACACACACGACAATGTAAAAGAGATAGCTGAATGCGTGGTGAACATCGCCCACTATGATATGCTCTATCAGATGAACCTCGCCGCAGGCATGTATCCAAAGGGCGTGAATGAATTTGAGAAATCAGGTCTGACCGCTGTACCATCTGTCAAGGTCAAACCGCCGAGAGTGGGCGAATGCTATGTGAGTTTCGAGTGCAAGGTCAATCAGGTGATAGAAACAGGCGAGGCTGGCGGAGCTGGAAACTTGATCATTTGTGAAGTTGTGATGCTGCACATCAATGACAGTGTGCTCGACAGCGAGGGCAGCATTGATCCTTTTAAAATGAATTACATAGCCCGCATGGGCAAACAGAACTGGTGCCGTGTGGGCCCCGAAAATATTTTCAGTGTGCCTTCGTTTAAAATGCACAATGAGCTTGGCATGGGTTTTGACCATTTACCCGAAGGGATCAGAGCTTCAAAATACCTCTCAGGCAATGATCTCGCACAACTGGCAGCTTGTGATAAAATACCGACTGAAAAGGAACTATTTGACACGCGTGACGTTGAAGAAATACAGGTCGTAGTGCAAAATCACGGACACGACTTTAGTAGTTTCGAAAAAGAAATGCATTTGCTAGCCAAACAGGAAATAGAACAAACTAATCTGTGGCTGGCATGGAAAATTTTAATGATCGTGGAATACACCAGGGAATCTTTGACCAAGTAAAGCAAAAATGAATTTCAGAACGCTGGCCATCCATAATATGCTGCGCCTCTACAAGAATGTAGGGCAGACAGCATACAGCAATCCAAAGCTGGCTAGAGTTGCCTTCGAGCGCTTGGCCGATGTCATTCCGGGTAAGCTACCAGAGTGCAATTACCAAAGCATAACCATAGGCGACCTACCAGCCGAATGGATTACGCCAAAGAGATCAAAGGCCGATAAAGTTTTGCTCTTCCTCCATGGCGGCGGATATGCCACAGGCTCGCTTAGGACACACAGGGCACTAGCATCTCAGATAGCGATACACGCCCGCATCAAGGCACTGTCGATAGAATATAAACTCGCACCGGAGCATAAATTTCCCACGCAGATAGAGCAGGCTGTCGCAGCCTATCAGTTTCTGCTGGAGCAGGGCTATCTGCCCGAGGACATTGCCATCGGCGGCGAGTCAGCAGGAGGTGGTCTGACTGGTGGTACACTGCTTTATCTCAAAGATCATGACATCCCTCTGCCCGCATGCGCTATCTTTATGTCACCATGGTTCGACCTCACAGGATCGGGCCGCAGTTTGATCACCAATAAACACAAAGACCCCATGGTACCCTACAAAGGCATACCCCTATGGGCGAGAAACTATGCAGGCGATGCCGAACTCACCAATCCATATGCATCACCGCTCTTTGGCGATCTCAAGGGCCTGTGCCCTGTTTATATTCAGGTCGGTGAATGCGAGATACTGCTCTCTGACTCCACACGTTATGCGGAGAAGGCAAAAAACGCAGGCGTGGATGTGACGATGGAGGTCTGGCCAAATATGTTTCACGCATGGCAGGGCTTCTGGATGATAATTCCCGAAGGCAAAGCTGCCATCGAAAAACTCGGCGCCTTTCTCAGAAAAAATCTTCGCATATTAGAACCTAAAAATAACCAAACCCTAATCCACTAAGCTATGATGCTATCTATCGTCAAATATGCCATGCGCAGGTTTAAAAAGAAGGCCAACTGGAGAGACATCGCCGACGTGCGCTACGGGTTCGAACAGATAGGCCGCAGATTTGACAAGGTCAACAAGGCCTGCCGCTATGAGTTCTTTCAGATAGAGCGCATGAAAGCAGAGTGGATCATACCCGTCGATAACCGCGACACCAATAAGGTGCTACTATACTTTCATGGCGGCGGCTATGCTGCCGGTTCGATCAGTACACACCGCGCGCAGGTATCTCAGATGGTGATGCTCTCCGGCATCAAAGCCCTCGTCATCGAATACCGCCTCGCACCCGAGCATAAATATCCTGCACCGGTAGAAGATGCAGTGCTCGCTTACGACTGGCTGCTCGCAAATAATTATTCGCCTGAGCATATTGCTTTCGGTGGCGACTCAGCAGGTGGTGGGCTAACCGTAGCGACACTACTCTATCTGCGGGATCATAATAAGCCCTTGCCCAAATGCGCCATCTGTCTCTCACCATGGCTTGATCTCACACTGAGCGGCGAGTCACAAACCACAAAAGAACTACTCGAGCCCATGCTCGTCAAAGAAGCCTTCCCGCTATGGGTAAGCAACTATCTCGGTGATGCCGATGCAAAGAGCACTTATGCATCACCCATTTTTGCTGAGCTGTCAGGCCTCCCGCCTATTTATATACAGGTTGGTTCGGACGAATTGTTGCTATCCGATTCTACACGTTTCGCCGAGAAAGCAAAAGCAGCAGGCTCACCTGTGACACTTGAGATATATGAAGGCTACTTTCATGTCTTCCAGGCATTCTTCCGTGTGCTGAAAAAAGCGAGAGAAGCTAACAAGAAACTGGCGGCATTCCTCGTGCAGCAGCTGGGGCCTTGATTTGAACAAAAATTTGTACCTTTGGAAAGCAAATCTAAAAGTAATGTCACTGCTCGTCACATCTAACGATACTATCAAAAATGCTGTGGAAATCCTCGAATCAGTAAGCAAAAATGAGCAGGATAAAATGCTCCGTTTATTGAAACTGGAGAAGGCCCGCTTACTGGCGAAAAAGCTGGATAAACAAAAGCCAAAAAAGAAATTCTCTGATCAGGAAATCACCGATACCATCCATAATATCCGCAAAACCCATGGCGGAAAATAGGTTCGTTTTAGATACACATGTATGGATATCTATTTTCCATACCAAC